>NZ_FMWY01000004.1:0-156031 GCF_900103145.1 Nitrosospira sp. Nsp18
TTGCGGCACAGATCATCACCCGCTACTCCAACCTGACCGACGTCGTCTGGAATGGCCAAAGCAAAGTCATCCTCAACAACCGCATCGTACCGTAACCTGAAAGACCGGCTGAACCCAATTCAGCCGGTTTTTTTGTTTTGGCACCCCGGACGCTGATGGACACTGAGAGCCCCTGGGGAAACCCTGAGGAACTTAGGCCGCCCTGCCTGGCGCAACCCGACAGCAGAGCGGCGACCGCCACCGCCGCGCACAAAGGTCCAGCCAAAAAAAACCAAGCTGGGGCGGAACGAGGCCAAGCAACAAGCAACACCGCAACAGAAACACATCATTCACGTATTAAGATTAAGATCGTAGACATTTGAGGGGAGGGTGCGATGAGCAGAACCGATGAAATACTAAAGGCGGCCAAGATGCCGCCGGAAGCAGTAAAGATGTCCAGGATGATAGACGCGGTCTATTTCCCGATTCTATGCATACTTTTGGTTGGAACCTACCACATGCACTTCATGCTGCTGGCGGGTGACTGGGACTTCTGGCTGGACTGGAAAGACCGTCAATGGTGGCCGGTAGTGACCCCCATCGTGGGCATCACCTATTGCGCAGCCATCATGTACTACCTGTGGGTCAACTACCGGCTGCCCTTTGGCGCCACCCTCTGCGTCGTCTGCCTGCTGACTGGCGAATGGCTGACCCGCTACTGGGGCTTCTACTGGTGGTCGCACTACCCCATCAGCTTCGTCTTCCCCTCCACCATGATACCGGGCGCACTCGTCATGGACACCGTCATGCTGCTCACCCGCAACTGGATGATCACAGCTTTGGTTGGTGGCGGCGCATTCGGACTCCTGTTCTACCCGGGTAACTGGCCCATCTTTGGCCCGACCCACCTGCCGCTGGTAGCCGAAGGCGTACTGCTCTCCGTTGCCGACTACACCGGCTTCCTGTACGTTCGCACCGGCACCCCCGAGTACGTACGCAACATCGAACAAGGGTCGCTGCGGACCTTTGGCGGACACACCACCGTCATCGCCTCGTTCTTTGCCGCCTTCGTCTCCATGCTCATGTTCTGCCTCTGGTGGTACTTCGGCAAACTTTACTGCACCGCATTCTTCTACGTCAAAGGCGCCCGTGGCCGCGTCACCATGAAAAACGACGTCACCGCATTTGGCGAAGAAGGCTTTCCCGAGGGGATCAAATAATGGAATTCAACAACCTCATCAAGCGCGGCCTGACCGGCCTGTGCGGCATGGCAGCCCTAGGCATGACCTTCATGCTTGACATCACCCCGGCCCAGGCCCACGGCGAACGGTCCCAGGAACCCTTCCTGCGCATGCGCACCATCCAATGGTACGACATGAAATGGGGTCCCGAGACCACCAAAGTGAACGATCTTGCCACCATGACCGGCAAATTCCACCTGGCCGAAGACTGGCCGCGGGCCGTTGGCAAACCGGGGCGCGCCTTCTTCAACGTAGGCAGCCCCAGTCCCGTGTTCGTGCGCCTCTCCACCAAGCTGAACGGCGAGCCGACCATGATCGCAGGCCCGCTCGAGATCGGACGCGACTACGCCTTCGAAGTCAGGCTCAAAGCGCGCATACCCGGTCGCCATCACATGCACGCCATGCTGAACATCAAGGATGCGGGCCCGATTGCCGGCCCCGCCGCCTGGATGAACATCACCGGCAGCTGGGATGACTTCACCAACCCCGTCAAATTGCTGACCGGCGAGACCATCGACACCGAAACCTTCAACCTGGGCAACGGCCTCTTCTGGCACGCCCTGTGGATGGGACTGGGCATCTTCTGGATCGGCTACTACGTTGCCCGGCCCATGTTCCTGCCGCGCAGCCGCGTACTGCTGGCCTATGGTGACGAACTGCTGCTGGACCCGATGGACACCAAAGTTGCCTGGATCGTATTGCTTGCGACCATTGGGCTCGTATGGGGAGGCTACCGCTACACCGAAAACAAGCACCCCTACACCGTGCCCATCCAGGCGGGTGAATCCAAGGTTGCTCCGCTGCCGGTGAAACCCAACCCCATCGCCATCAAAGTGACCCACGCCAACTACGACGTACCGGGGCGGGCACTGCGCGTGACCATGAGCATCACCAACAGCGGCGATTCCGCCTACCGCATTGGCGAATTCACCACGGCCGGTATCCGGTTCATCAACAAAGTGGGCTTAAAGCACATGGACCGCAACTATCCGAAGGAACTCGTGGCCACCGGCTTATCGTTTGACAACGAGAC
Source organism: Nitrosospira sp. Nsp18 (assembly GCF_900103145.1). NCBI lineage: Bacteria > Pseudomonadati > Pseudomonadota > Betaproteobacteria > Nitrosomonadales > Nitrosomonadaceae > Nitrosospira > Nitrosospira sp. Nsp18. The sequence goes on from NZ_FMWY01000004.1 coordinate 2,254, forward strand.
CCCGATCCAGCCGGGAGAGACCCGCGAAGTGAAGATGGAAGCGAAAGATGCACTGTGGGAAGTACAGCGGCTCATGGCCCTGCTGGGCGACCCGGAAAGCCGTTTTGGCGGATTGCTCATGACATGGAGCGATACTGGCGATCGCAACATCAACAGCATAGCTGGCGCCGTCATACCGGTCTTCACCAAGCTCTAGGCCGCATGGGACGCAAGGCATAGCCCCGTCCCGCAAGGCATGACACCGGTCCGCCGCCGTCGCCAGACGGAAAGGTGGATCGGTGTTTTTTATGCAGGATAAAAATAGTAGAATTAGATAGTAGAATTGGAATGGCGATGACCGCAGGCTTTGCCGCCCGCGGATGAATGGCAAACCCGCCCAAGCGGCGATTAGCGTAAACAATGAATCTTGATAACTTCGTAACGATTCGTAACGACGCGGAGAGGACCCGTTTGTGATTAGGCAAGTGACACAGGCAAGTGCTGCAGCGCTCATCCTGAGCGCCGCGCTCTATGCTGGCGCGGCAGGCGCACACGGAAAAGTCTCGCTGGAAGAAGACAGCTGCGTGCGTCGCATCGGCGAGAACATGGTGCACCTGAGCGCCTACCAGCCGCAATTTGAGCCCACCGCCCAATACTGCACCGAAATTCCCAAGAGCGGAGACACCTACCTGGTGGTGGACTTAGTCGACCCGGGCCTGCGCGAAATGCCCATCGGCATGCGCGTGATCAAAGGCACCAGCGAAACCGACGACGAGACCGTAAGCTACCTGCGCCCAAGCTACCACCCCGACGGCGTGATCAAGGGCGAGACCAGCCTGGACCAGGGCCTCTACACCGTCATCATCACCGCCGAAGGACTGCCTCCCCTGCGCTACCAGTACCCCTTGCGGGTACAGATGATCAACTACGCGAACATATTCCGCACCGCGGTAGGGCCGCTGATCGCCCTGCTGCTGTTGATCCTGCTGGGATACAAGCTCATGAAATCCAAGCGCATGCAGCGCTGGCGCGCCTCGCGCCGGCCATAGACCACGAAAACGACGAGACAAAAACAACCCGGACAACCCGGACAGCCCCGGCGGCAACCGAGTATCGGGCCGTAGGATCGACGATTCATCATTTCTTATAGGTGACCTTGATAATGTCCTTACCCTCTCTCAAACCCGCCCTCCTGGGCCTGATGCTGGGCCTGGCCCTGCCGCTGTCCACCCAAGTGCACGCCCACGGCGGACTCTCCCTGGCCGACGACATCTGCAAACTCACCATCGGCCCCTATACCATGCACTTTACCGGCTACCAGCCGGAAAGCACGCAGGAGAAAGAATTCTGCGAAGACATCCCGGCCGTCGGCCGCACCGTCGTAGCCCTTGACTACATTGAAGAAGCCTTGCGGCCCCTGCCCACCGAAGTGCGCATCGTCCGCGACACCGGCGCACCCGAAGGCAAGGAAGAAAACCTGGACGCCATCACCCTGCTGCATATTCCGGCCAAGGTCTACCCCAACGGCTCCATCAACTTCGAATACGACTTCAAGCAGCCCGGCAAATTCGTAGGCCTGGTGAGCGTCGGCGGCAAGGAAGAATACGTCTCGCGCTTCCCCTTCTCCGTGGGCGAACCCAAAGGCACCTCGCCCTACCTCATCGGCGCCATCGCCGTGATTGCTGTCGGTGCCGGCGTCTTCTTCCTGCGCGGGCGCAAATCCACGACTGCCGGCGCCGCCTGAGCAGCGGCGCAGCGAGCATCGCGCGAGCGGCAAGCCCCACCTGAATAATAGAATAACCGGCGGCGGCCTTTCGCCTGAGCAGCGCCCGAACCAAACTGAAGCCATACAGTCCAAATAACAGGTCCGAATAAAAAGCCAAAAAAGATTAAAAGATCAATCTGCCCATCCACTGCCGTGGCGGGGCAGCTTCACGAAGAGGAGCCAAGAATGCAATCGATCCTGATTCCCTCCCTCAAACAGGTCATGATGGGCAGTATCCTGCTCATGGCGCTGGGGGCAGGGCTGCACAGCACCCCCGTCCTGGCGCACGCCATGCTGGTCAAGGCCGAACCGCCGCGCCGGGCGCAGCTTACCCAGACCCCCACGCAAGTGCGGCTCTGGTTCAACGAAGAAATCGAAAAGGACTATGCCTCGCTTACCGTGCTGGACGCCGCCAAGTCACCGGTCACCGACATCCAGCCGCACATCGCCGTGGACGACCGCAAGGCCATCGTATTGCCCCTGTCGCAACTGGCGCCCGGCAAATACACGGTAAAGTTCCGGGTGCTGTCGGTGGACGGCCACGTGGTTGACTCGTCCTACGACTTCACCGTAAAGAGCAAAACACCCGCCAAATGATCGAGGTCATCGCGACGCTGCTGCGCTGGTTACAGCTTGCGTCCAACATGATCCTGGTCGGAAGCTGCGTCTTCCTGGCCATTGCCGGCTCCATCCACTCCCCCTGGGTGGGCCGCCTGGAGCGGGCGCTGCCTTGGCTCGCGCTCATCCTCCTGGCCGGATTGCTGGGCATCCTCGCCACCACCACGGCCCAGGCCACCGGCATTGACGCCAACGCCTGGCATCCGCAGGCCTGGCTCGCGCTCGTGCAGAACACCCACATGGGGCACGTCTGGGCCGGGCGCGCCGCCTGCGCCGCCCTCGTCTGCGCCATCGCCCTCTATATCCGCGCAGCCCCTCCGGCAAGATGGCAATACATCCTGTGCGCCACCGTCGCTTCCGCCACCCTCGCCGTGGGCGCCCTGGCCAGCCACGCCGCCGCCGAAGACCTGTCCCTCCTGTCCGTATTGCCCTACGCCTTGCACATCATCATGGCCAGCGTCTGGTTCGGCGCCTTGCCCGCCTTCCTGGTGGTCTGTTTCAGCTGTGAAGTGCCGCAGGCAGACGACGCGCGTCCCGGCGACGCGCGCCCCGGCATCCAGACGGCCGCCATCCAGCGCATCCACGCCCTGTTCCACGCGCGCGAAGCGTCGGTCAAGGCCGATGCGCTCGCCTTGAAGCGCTTCTCCACCATGGCCTTGCCGGTCATGCTGACGGTGATCGCCACCGGCATCTTCATTACCTACCGCATGGTCGACAGCAGCTACGGCGCCCTGGTCGCCACCGAATACGGCTGGCTGCTCAACGGCAAGATCGCCCTGCTCCTGGTGGTGCTCGTCATTGCCTCGCGCGCGCGCAGCTGGCTGCCGCTGCTGGCCCAGCACGCCGATGGCCTGGCCGCGGCCGGCGGGCACCGGCTGCGCAAGTGGGTCAGCTTCGAATTCCTCCTCGCGCTGGGCATCGTGCTGTTGGCCACCATCGTGGCCAACACCGTCCCGGCCAAGCACGCCATCATCCAGAACTGGCCCTACTCCTTCCGCTTCTCCCTGGCCGCCACCTGGGGCGACCCCAGCGTGATGCTGCGCGCCTGGATCGGCCTGGCGCTCCTGGCCGCCGCCGGCGCGGCGGTAGCGCTCGCGCGCGCCAGGAAGTGGGACAGGAAGCGCCGCCTGGGCATCCCGCTCGCGCTGGCCGTCCTGGCCATGGGCGTGGGCCTGCCGCCCTTGGCGGTGGACGCCTACCCGGAGACCTACCGCAAGACCCCGGTGCCGTTCGATACCATTTCCATCGCCAACGGCTCGGCCCACTTTGCCGAGAACTGCGTGCCCTGCCACGGCGCCCAGGGCAAGGGCAACGGCGTGATGGCCAAGAGCTTCGCCAAGCCGCCGGTGGACATGCTCACCGAGCCGCATACCGCCAAGCATACCGCCGGCGACTTCTTCCACTGGCTCTCCTTCGGCATTCCCGGCACCGGCATGCCCGAGTTTGCCGACAAGCTCTCGGAAGAGGACCGCTGGGACGTGGTCAATTTCCTGCACGCCATGTCGCGCGGCTACCAAGCACGTTTGATGAGCCCGCAAGTCAAGCCGGAACAGCCGCAGCCTGCCATGGGCCCGCCCAATTTCTCCTATACCGCGCAGGATGGTTCCAGCGGCACCCTGAAGGACTTCCGCGGCCAGAAGAATGTGCTGCTGGTGCTGTTCTCGTGGCCGGAGTCGCGTGAGCGCCTGGCGCAGTTGCGCGATCTCAACGCCCGGCTGGCTCAAGCCAATACGGTGCTGCTGGCGGTGCCGGAGGATGATCCGGACTCGCGCGAGCTGGAGCAGATCAAGGGCAACGTGCCTTTCCCGGTGGTGATCGAAGGGGCGCACGAGATCGTGCAGAGCTATAAGCTGTTTCGCCGCACGTTGAACAAGGCCGATCTGCTGGGGGAGGGCACCTTGCCCCCGCACATGGAATTCCTGGTGGACCGCTACGGCTATCTGCGCGCGCGCTGGATTCCGGATGCGGATGGCCCGGGCTGGTCAAACACTGAAATGCTGATGCAGCAGGTCGCGCAGCTTAATCGGGAAAAGGAGATATTGCCGCCGCCAGGGGATCATGTGCATTGATCAGCACCCACTGATTACCACTGCTCGGCGGACTGGCGCACCACGAGTGCGCCCGTTGTAAAAGTTATCTCCGCTCAACTACTTTAGGCGTCGGGCTGCGTCCGAGACTTGTGGGACTTGTGGGACTTCTGATACCTGGGAAGCTTGCAAAAGGGGTGGCCCTGACCCGGTCGGGTTCGCAGGCGCAGCCGGTGTTTGACCCGAAGTCACTTCCATGGCGCCTTCTGGTTCGATCAACGATCCCAGTTCTTCCAGGGAGGGCAACTCCTCAATGGAGCGAAGATTCAAATCGTTGAGAAAATTCAAGGTTGTTGCGTACAAGGCCGGTCGACCGGGAACATCGCGATGTCCAACAGTTGTTATCCAGCCACGCGACTCCAACGCTTTAAGCACAGGCCCCGAGACAGCAACGCCTCGTATTTCCTCAATGTCACCGCGTGTTACCGGCTGGCGATATGCAATAATTGAAAGCGTTTCCAATACAGCACGAGAGTATCGCGGCGGTTTCTGGGGATTAAGCCGATCAAGAAATTCCTGCATCTCCGGCCGGGCATGGAAGCGCCAGCCACCGGCAATACTCACCAGTTCTACGCCCTTCCCATCCCAGTCCTGGCGCAACTCTTCGAGCAGCCGCCGCAAAACCTCCGCACTCAGTTCCCCATTGAATAGTTTCTTCAGTTCCGATAACGGCAACGGTTCCTGGCTGGTAAGCAACGCCGCCTCCAGAATTCGTTTAATTTCCCAGGGATTGGACGCCCCCGCGAGACTAACTGGCGATGAGGGCACTAATTGGCCTGACATAAATAATCCCGAACACGCGAGGTTGACTTACCTCCACCTGGTTTTCCCTTACGAGCTCCAGCAACGCTAGAAAAGTTACCACCAGTTCCGGCACTCCGGCAGCAGGGTTGAACAATTCATTGAACTCGACAAAGTTTTGCCCCTGTAATTGATGAAGGATCCGGCTCATATGGGCCCGAACCGAAAGCTCTTCGCGAGTGACATGGTGCCGCCGATTTACATTGGAGCGCGCCATCAGCATAAGCCAGGCGTCGCGGAGATTATCCACGCTGACTTCCGGCAAGTACTCGATCATCGCTTGATCAATTTGGACTCCAACTACCGTAAAATCACGTCCGGCATGGGGCAACTCATTGAGCCTCTGCGCTGCCATCTTCATCTGCTCGTATTCCAGAAGACGCCGCACCAGCTCGGCGCGCGGGTCACTTTCCTCCTCAGCCAGCAATACAGGCAGCGGCAGCAGCATACGGGATTTGATTTCAATCAGAACCGCGGCCATCAGGAGATATTCCGCCGCCAGCTCCAGCTTGTTAGCCCGCATCATCTCGATATAACCCATATATTGCCGCGTAAGTTCCGCCATGGGAATATCCAGCACATCCAGGTTATGTTTGCGGATAAGATAAAGCAGCAGATCGAGCGGTCCCTGAAATGTGTCGAGAAATACTTCCAGCGCATCTGGCGGGATATACAAATCCGTAGGCAGCTCGGCCAGCGGTTCACCACGGATCTTTGCCACTGAATTAGCGACTGGGGGAGAAGAATCGTTCACCTTGAATATCCGTACGCGCCCGGCATGTGCTTGCTATTCCATCTCGCTATAGACACTATACAGCCGGTGAAAAGTCGCAGGGAAACGCTCAAGCGTAATCCAGCCCCATTGCCTCCCTGACGTCCCGCATGGTTTCCTGAGCCAGTCTGTCGGCTTTCTCACATCCATCGGCGATGATGTTCCGCACAAGACTGGGATCTTCCTCATACATCTGGGCGCGCTCATGCATGGGCTTCTGTTCGGCCAATATCGCGTCGATGACAGGCTGCTTGCAGTCCAGGCAACCGATACCGGCGCTCACGCAACCCTCCTGCGCCCACTTTTTTGTTTCCTCGCTCGAATAGACCAGGTGGAATTGCCAAAGCGGACATTTAGCAGGGTCGCCAGGATCACTCCGACGGACACGCGCCGGGTCCGTCGGCATGGTACGAATCTTCTTTATCACACTGGCGGGATCCTCCCGCAAGCTGATGGTGTTATTGTACGATTTGGACATTTTTTGTCCATCCAGTCCCGGCATTTTTGAAGCGAGAGTGAGCATCACTTCCGGCTCGGAAAGAATCATTTTTCCGCCGCCTTCGAGATACCCGAATAATCGCTCCTGGTCACCCAGGCTAACGTTCTGCTGCTCGTCCAGCAATGACTTCGCTGCAGCCAGCGCCTGTTGATCGCCGTGCTCCTGGTAGCGATTCCGTAGCTCGCGATAGACCCTGGATTTTTTTGAACCCAGCTTTTTTATTGCCGCCTCCGCTTTTTCGCGGAAGCCGGCTTCCTTGCCATATATGTGGTTAAAGCGGCGAGCAATTTCACGGGTAAACTCAATATGCGGCGCCTGATCCTCGCCCACCGGCACGCGCGTGGCGCGATAAATGAGAATATCCGCGCTTTGCAGCAGGGGATAACCCAGGAAGCCGTAGGTGCTCAACTCCTTCTCGGACAATTTTTCCTGCTGATCCTTATAAGAGGGCACGCGTTCCAGCCAACCTAGCGGGGTGATCATCGAGAGCAGTAAATGCAGTTCAGCGTGCGCCGGTACTCGCGACTGGATGAACAAGGTTGCCTGTGCCGGGTCCACGCCCGCGGCAAGCCAATCTATCACCATATCCCAGACATGTTGCTCGATGACTTCCGGTGTATCGTAGTGAGTCGTCAGAGCATGCCAGTCGGCAACGAAGAACAGACATTCAAACTGGTGCTGCAGCTCTATCCAATTCTTCAGCACGCCATGGTAATGCCCCAAATGCAGGGCACCGGTGGGGCGCATACCCGATAAAACCCGATCAGCGAACATACTTTACTTGTCCTTAATTATCCTTGACCAGAATTCCTGGCCAACCGTTTACTACACTTCGAATCCAAATACCCAAGCCACCAACTGTATTGTAATAGCGATAAAAGGTCCGATCATCGCACCTAGTATTCCCGTCATTAAAAGCAGTACGAGAATCATAAAACCGTAAGGCTCAATCTTTGCAAAATGCTGCGCCAAATGGGGTGGCAGCAGGCTTACCGCAACGCGGCCTCCATCCAGTGGAGGTAGAGGCAGCAAATTCAGCACCATTAATACTACATTAATCTTGATACCTGCTTCGCCCATCAAAATTAAGGGCGTCGAGAGCTCACTCTCAGGCAGGTCGAGGCCAATCTTGATCATGAACCCCCATAGCAATGCCATGAAAAGATTTGCACCCGGCCCGGCCAGCGCCACCCAAAGCATGTCCTGCTTGGGGCGGCGCAATGCTGCGAAGTTGACCGGTACCGGCTTGGCCCAGCCGAACAGGATTCCGCCCAGCCACAGCGTTACCAAGGGAAGCAGAATTGTACCGATAGGATCGATATGCCGAAGCGGATTAAGGCTGACGCGTCCCTGTGAATAGGCGGTGAGATCGCCGAAGTGCTTGGCCACATACCCATGCGCGGCTTCATGCAGCGTAATGGCAAAAATTACCGGCAGCGCATAAATGGCAATACTCTGGATGATGCTATCCATGCATCTTTCCGAAAGGTTCAAGGCTGCCCTTGCCTTGCCGGATGACTTCCGGCGTGTCCCCGGTCAAGTCCACCACGGTACTCATCTCCAGGCCGCATGCGCCGCCGTCCAGCACCAGTTCGACATGATGCTGCAGGCGCGCGCGGATTTCCTCCGCATCATTCAGGGGAAGCTCATCCCCCGGCAATATCAAGGTCGAACTCAACAGGGGCTCATTCAACTCTGCCAGCAACGCCTGAACCACAGGATGATCGGGAATCCGCACGCCGATGGTGTTGCGTTTCGCATGCAGCAAGCGGCGCGGCACCTCTCGCGTCGCCTGGAAGATAAAAGTATAACTGCCGGGTGTGCTCGCCTTGAGTAGCCTGTGTTCGCGATTATCGAATTTCGCATACCGGGAAATTTCAGCCAGATCCCGGCACATCAGGGTAAAGTGATGGTCTTCACCCACCTGACGAATGGCGCGGATGCGCGTCATGACGTTCTTGTCGCCTAATTGGCCCCCCAGCGCATAACACGAATCGGTAGGGTAAGCGATAACACCGCCGGCGCGTATGATAGCTGCCGCCTGTCGTATCAGGCGCAGTTGCGGATTATCCGGGTGAATGGAAAAGAATTGAGCCACGTGAGAAACAGTTTTTATTTATAATTTTAGGGCATGCGCAAAAAATCGAATGCTTCAGGCAGGTCCATTTGCCCAACTGGTCGACCGCTAAGGCGTAAACAAAAGTCGCTGAGATGCAGCAGTGTATTCTGGAGATGTTTGATTAGGTCACATAGCTTCCCATTACGCCGCTCCTTTCCAGTCGTGCCATACCGGCTTACAGTAATCAGGCAATGGCGGCATCCGGCCCAGATCGAAATAGCTCTCGCCCGGTCCGTGAAAATCCGAGCCGCGCGAAGCCAATAAACCCAGCCGCTGGCTATGGCGCGCAAACAGCATGGACTGTTCCGGCGTGTGGCTGGCAGTGATAACCTCGATAGCTTCTCCGCCAAGGGTACGAAATTCAAGCAGCAGTTCGTCCAATGCACCCTTGCCCAGTTTGTAGCGGCCCGGATGGGCAATCACAGCTCTGCCACCGCTGTTGCGTATCCAATCGATCGCGTCGCTCAAGGGCGCCCACTGGTGCGGCGCATACCCGGGTTTGCCCTTGACCAGATATTTTTTGAACACCGATCTGACGTCTTTGGCGTAACCCTGCTGGACCAGAAAACGTGCGAAGTGCAGCCGACCTATCAGGTGCCCATTGCCGGCATTTCTGCAAGCGCCTTCAAAACTGCCGTGAATGCCGAATTTGTCGAGTTGCGCCGCGATTTTGCCTGCTCGCACCGTCCGGCCCTCGCGTATGGAGGTCAGGCCCTGCGCGAGCTGCGGGTGTTCAGGATCTATGCCAAGCCCGACAATATGCAAGGTCTGGCCGCGCCAATTAACGGAGATTTCCACTCCATTGATAAAGACGATGTTTTTCTCGACTGCGGCCCGACGGGCTTCATCCAGTCCAGCCACATCGTCGTGATCGGTCAACGCCAGCACCGCCACTCCCTGCGTGGCCGCGTGTTCCACCAGTTGCGTGGGCGACAGTAAGCCGTCGGAAGCCGTGGAATGACAATGCAAATCGATGTTAAGCATGAAGCCGGTTCGCGCGAAGCAAGAGACGCATCATAGCAAATAAGAAGGGGTATGAAAAATGAACCGCGGAAAAGAATCAAAAAGAAGGGGGAGCTTGTATTCCAGTCGGAGGTGTGCGCGCAAGACTGACAGCTGCAAAACCAGCGATCAAGTAGAGGCAACATCTCTCCCGCGAAGCAGAGATCTTCCCACACTACGGGCGTCCCGATTCCGTACACCTAAAACGGCTCTATCGCCCACAACGCACAAAACGCCCAAAACTGTAAGCGCTTCTTCGGGGAGTTCCCGTACCGGCAGGTTATAGCTCAAACTTATCGGCTACCTCCATTTAAATACGCATTTTCAGGTAAAGTACGAGAATACAATTGCCGGGCTTGAATGGAACAGATGGATTTTCTACCGATTTTTTTCAACATCAGAAATCGTAACTGCGTGGTGATCGGCGGGGGGGAAGTGGCTGCCCGCAAGATCGCGTTGCTGTTGCGCGCCGGTGCGCATATCACGCTGGTTTCTCCACAGCTTGGCGCCGAGATGCAGATACAACTGGATGGAGCATTGCACGGGCAACTTGAGCAGGGCAGGATCACCTATCGCGCCGAGACGTTCCATGCAGATCATCTGCGTGACGCCACTCTGGTCATTGCCGCCACTAACGACCCCTTAGTCAACCGGAAGGTGTCAGAAGCCGCCGGACGGCTGCATATTCCCGTCAACGTAGTTGATTCCCCAGCTTTATGCTCTTTCATCATGCCTTCGATCATAGACCGGGCGCCTATTATCGTCGCGGTTTCCAGCGGGGGTGCATCCCCGGTACTGGCGCGATTGCTGCGAGCCCGTCTGGAAACCATGATACCTGCGGCATATGGACGTCTTGCGGCTTACGCAGCGGAGTTCCGCGAGCGGGTGAAACTACGCTTCACGCGTCCCGAGAAAAGGCGCAGATTCTGGGAAGATGTGCTGCAGGGGCCGTTTGCCGAAATGATTTTTGCCGGTCGGGATCAGGCGGCCAAGGCTTATCTGGAGCGCCTGCTGGAAAACGAAGCGGACAGTGCGGAAAAGAGAGAGGCCGGGGAAGAGATGCAGGGAGAAGTCTATCTCGTCGGCGCCGGGCCGGGAGATCCCGAATTGCTGACTTTTCGCGCGATGCGCCTGATGCAGCAAGCGGACGTGGTGGTGTATGACCGTCTCGTTTCGCCTGAAATACTCGATATGGTGCGCCGCGATGCGCTCCGCATTTATGCGGGCAAGGAACGCAGCAAGCACGTCATGCCGCAGGAATCCATTAATGAGTTACTGGTACGGCTGGCGAAAGAAGGCAAACGCGTGCTCCGACTGAAAGGCGGCGATCCGTTCATCTTTGGCCGTGGCGGGGAAGAAATCGAAACCCTGTCCAGCCAGGGCGTTCTCTTTCAGGTCGTACCGGGCATCACGGCAGCAACCGGGGCGGCAGCTTATGCTGGTATCCCGCTCACGCATCGCGATTATGCTCAGTCGTGCGTTTTTGTGACCGGTCATCTCAAGGACGGCAGTGTGGATCTGGATTGGCCAATGCTGGCGCGGCCACATCAGACTATTGTGGTCTACATGGGGCTGCTTGGATTGCCGGTATTGTGCCGCCAACTGATCGCGCATGGTCTGCCTGCTACAACCCCAGCCGCAATCGTGCAACAGGGAACCACTCACAAACAGCGCGTACTGACCGGCTCGCTGGAGACACTTCCCGATCTCACCACTTCCGCCAATCTCATCCCGCCGACACTCATCATCGTGGGTGAAGTCGTAAAACTGCACCAGAAGCTTGCCTGGTTTGAGCCAGAGAGCGATCTACACGCTGACGAGGCCACGGCAAATAAAGAAGACGTAGGACGCTAATTGGCGAAGCGCATAGCGTCGTCTGAAAATTTTCTCATTATTATTGCATGCCTGACTATCGACGCGCCTGGCATCCGGGTGGTACCTATTTCTTTACTGTTAACCTGCTGCAACGACAAGGTAACGACCTGCTAACCCGGCATATAGATTTGCTGCGCAAGGTGGTGGGCATTGCACGGCAGCGTCATCCTTTCATCATCCATGGTTGGGTGGTGTTGCCAGAGCATCTTCATTGCATCATCGAACTCCCACCCGGTGATACGGATTTCGCGACGCGGTGGCGATTGATCAAACTTACATTTTCCAAGGCATTACCAATTAGCGAGCGGCGCTCCCAGGTTCGAATAGCACGCGGTGAACGCGGCATATGGCAACGCCGTTATTGGGAACATTTGATTCGCGATGAGAAGGACTTCCGTGCGCACATGGATTATGTCCACATCAACTCGCTCAAGCACGGTTTGGTTAAACGGGTGAACGAATGGCCGTATTCCACTTTTCATCGACTGGTTGAAAAGGGCATTTATCCGGCAGATTGGGCAGGAGGCGATGAAAATAAGCTTGAATATGAAGATTGACGACTTACCGCTTCACTTCATACGGCGCAATGCGCTTCGCTTATTGTCGCCCTACCTTATTGCATGAGACTGACAACGTAGCCGAGCCATGTTGCATGGACTGAAGTTATAGAGTCAACCTTCCATCCTATTACCTGCCGCTGCACGGACTAATATGAAGATGGACATACCGCTTCACTTCATAGGCGCAATGCGCTTCGCTTATTGTCGCCCTACCTTATCGCATGAGACTGACAACGTAGCCGAACCATGTTGCATGGACCGGGATTACGGATTTCGGCCTTCATCTTATTACCTCACGCCGAAAAGTGTAATAAGAAGTAGGGCGACAATAAGCGAAGCGCATTGCGCCGTATGAATGCTATATGTGCCCCATACTGCAACGAGACTCTAAAACATCAAAAAACGCCCAAAAAAACAGGGCGTTTTAGAGAAACGACGTCCCGGAAACAAATGCCCACAGGCTATTTATCCGGTTGCGGCGTGATGCGCAGATACGGACGAGGCGCCTTGTAACCTTTCGGGAATTTCTGCTTGATGACCTCTTCATCCTTTATCGTCAGGGGAATAATCACGTCATCGCCGTTTTTCCAGTTGCCCGGCGTCGCCACCGTATATTTATCGGTCAACTGCAGCGCGTCGATAACTCGCAGAACCTCGTCAAAATTGCGGCCTGTGCTTAACGGATAACTGATGATGAGCCGAACTTTCTTTTTCGGATCGATAATGAACAGCGACCGAACCGTCACGGTATCCGACTGATTCGGGTGAATCATGTCGTACAGCGTCGCAACCTTTTTGTCCAGATCCGCGATGATCGGGAAATCGACGCTGCAGTTTTGCGTTTCCTCGATATCCTTGATCCACCCAGCATGTTTCTCCGATGAATCGACCGATAATCCGATTGCCTTGACGTTGCGTTTGTCGAAATCCGACTTGAGCTTTGCAGTCAACCCCAGTTCGGTTGTGCACACAGGCGTGTAATCGGCGGGATGCGAAAACAGTACCGCCCAGGAATCGCCTATCCATTCATGAAACCTGATCTTTCCGATCGTGGAATCTTGCTCGAAATCAGGTGCAGTATCGCCTAAGCGTAAGGTCATGGCATCCTCCTAAGTTAACAATGGATTAAAAGTTCGTGGGAAATTGATAAGCTCAATATAGCCTGACTGCTGTAATGACTCAACAATTATTATTTGCGCAAAATGGATGAGGTGGATAGCACCACATCATTTTCTCCACCCCATGAATACCGCGGGCAGCGTTTACCGAAAGCTCGCTGCGGTAGCGATAGCGAGCCAACCTCACCGCTTGATCGGAAAGCCCCAAGAATAAGGCCGTTCATATTTCTGCAATATGTTGTAGTACGTACGTACCGATTCCGCCAGTATGACCGCTTCGCCGCCTCGCCCATAGCCATGCTTCAGATTGCGAAAATATTTGCTCTGGCTTAGTAGCGGTAATGTTTGTTTCAGGTCCACCCACGAATCCGGGTTAAGACCAAGACGCTGGGCCAGAATGCGCGCATCCTCGATGTGGCCGGAGCCCTGGTTGTATGCTGCCAGCGCGATCCAGGTACGGTCCGGTTCCTTGATACGTGTGGGTAGTCCATCTTTTAGCAGCATCAGGTAGCGCGCGCCCGCAAGTATGCTCTGCCGGGCATCCAGTCGATCGGTCACCTTCATCCGGTCGGCGGTAATTTCCGTCAACATCATGATGCCGCGCACATTAGCGGGCGAAACCGCAAGTCGATCCCAGTGCGATTCCTGGTAGGCCAACGCCGCAATCAGCCGCCAGTCAATGCCTGTCAACTCCTCGGCCTCATGAAAGTAGTCGCGTAAATCGGGCAGTATCGTGCGTCTTTTATTCAGAATGCCAATCACATCCGTTTGGAGAAGCCGCTGAGTGTGTCCATAATACCGGTCGAGCAAGCGCACTAAAGTGCCGTCCTGTTCGATGCGGTTAAAGAACTTCCGAGTCCTTTCCAATAATTCGCGTTCTGCATAGGGTGAAAAGGCCCATGCCTTGCCGGCTGGCTCACCTAAATCAAACGCTACGCCCAAATTGGGGAAGAAATTCTTTGCCAAATTGATTTGGGTGGAGTCTGCTATCACGTAATCGACTTTTCCCTCTGCCAGTTTTGCCAGCAGGTCTTCGGGCGTAATATCCACTTCAGCCCATTTCAGTTCCGGAACGTACTGCTTTGCCTTATTCAGTGGTTCGGTATAGGTGGCGCCACCGGCAATTTCGACGGTTCTCCCCGCGAGGTCGTTCATATTTTTGGGCTTCGGGTAGTCCGTATTGTAGGCAACCTGGGGCTGGACGAACTGATAGACCGGACCGAAGCGAGCGCGCAACGCATGCTTGGGGGTAATGGTCAAGCCAGCCGCAAAGTGTCCCTGATGCTTCTCCAGGCTCAACAAACCGTCATCCAGTTTCGGCACTATTTTAAACCTGACTTTCATACCCAGGTCGTGCGCGAACTCGGACGCAAGATCGAACTCCAATCCGGCATGTCCGCCTTCGGCATTCTCATAATAGGTATCAGGACTGTTTGCCGTAATAACCACTAGCTCATCGGTTTTGTCGAATGGCGATACCGATTTTTCAAATGAATCGCAGGCAGCAAAAATGAGGCCGCAACCGAAAACGACAAAAAGCAAACGGGGGAGAACGTGCATGGGAGAGAGACAAGCAGAATTCATGAACATTCTGCCATGTTGTTCTGAACGAGCGTGAGATAAACTGATAAAATGGTATACCACAACGGAGAGGTACCGAAGTGGCCATAACGGCGCTGACTCGAAATCAGATGGTCAGGGTAACCTGGCACGTGGGTTCGAATCCCACCCTCTCCGCCAACTTAACATCCGAGTTCCTCCCGTAAGCGCTTGTAAAAAGGGCGCACCGACTTCCAGCGGTAATATGATCCTCGGCATTCGCCCGTAATGTTTCGGATAAAATAGAAGTGGATGGCAAAATGTATCCGTCGACCAACAGCGAGGGTCAGCGGATACACCCGGTTGATGACGGAATACGAAACTTCTGGAGGTGGTTAATGGTTTCGACGAGAAGGACTGGACGGCAAGAGTAGGGAAGGCAAAAACGGACGCAGATATTTCGATGCGGTAATGGAGCTTCCGAATCGCGGCCCGCGATGCCTCTCAACTTCCTTTGACGCACATCACTGCTTTTAAAGTGTGAACTACTTCCACCAGGTCTGCCTGGTTTGCCATCACCTCATCAAGGTCCTTATACGATGAGGGTATCTCGTCCAACACCATTTTATCCTTGCGACATTCGACCCCTTTGGTCTGCTGAACCAGGTCGGCCACGGTAAATATCCTTCGCGCCTGACCTCGGGACATTTTGCGGCCCGCACCGTGTGAACAGGAGCAGTAGGATTCAAGTTCGCCCTTCCCCCGCACTATATAGCTCCGCTGGCCCATTGAGCCGGGAATAATACCCAGATCGTCCACCCGCGCACGTATTGCTCCCTTGCGGGTCACCCATAGATTTCGCCCAAAATGCGTTTCCTTTTCCACGTAATTGTGGTGACAGTTAATGGCTTCCCGGGTAAGGGTAAAATTAATGGGAATGTGGCGGCGTAACGCTGCGATTGTGGTTTCCATCATGTTCCGCCGGTTCTCGAGCGCATAGTCCTGTGCCCAGTTAACCGCTTCCACATAATCGTCGAAGTCATCCTCGCCTTCTGCCAGCCATGCAAGATCGCCATCCGGCAGGTGAATGGAAAGGCGTTCCATCCGGCGCTTGGCTTTTTCGATGAAATAGCTTCCAATCATGTTGCCAATACCGCGGGAACCAGAGTGGAGCATCACCCACACGTCCTGATTCTCATCTGTGCACAACTCGATGAAGTGATTGCCTGAGCCCAAAGTTCCGAGTTGTGATTCGGCCTTTTTCAGCAAGCTGATCTCATCGGTCTTTCGACTCTGCGCGAAACGCCTGTACCATCGCTTGTAGCCACGACCTTCATTAAGCGCTAAAGAAAGCTTGCCCAGTGCAACCGGCTTTCTGCGGCTTCCGCCGGCGCCCAGGGGAACATCACGTTCAATCTGGCGACGGACAGCGAGCAACGAATCGGGCAGGTCCGAAGCTTTGAGGGAAAGGCGGACGGCATTCATGCCGCAGCCGATATCGACACCTACCGCGGCTGGAATGATGGCTTTGTCCGTTGCGATAACGGTGCCTACCGTCGTACCTTTGCCAAGATGGCAATCGGGCATGAGGGCGATCCCGTGTCGATCTACGAAAGGCAGTCGCGCAAGATTCTTGGCTTGGGCAAGTGCGTCGTCTTCAACATCGGTCCAGGCCTTGATAGGTCTGGATCCTTCCTCGCTATAAATATTCTTCATTGCAAGAGGCCTCGATCACGTGAACGTGTTTTTACGATGGGGGTACGTTGTGGACAAAGGTGGCCGTTTTTGGTTCGACGCCCCATACTTTCCCGCCAGCAATTGGCGACCATAACCATCGCCGGCTCAGGATTTCCGGGATAGTTTCATCATTCTGTCGCTAGCAGACCCGTCCTTCGTCTGTCTCGAAGGTGCACTTCTCACATGGGGGTATATGGCGGTACAACGTGGATGCCGCTACGTTCAGTCGCTGGGCGACAGCCGCAACAGCGATATCAGAATCCTTCAGCATCGCTTTGGCGGCCTGTAGGTCCTTTGCTGAAAGCAATGGGGGTCAGCCACCTACACGGCCACGTTCTCTTGCGGCTCTCAAGCCTGCCGTTGCCGTAGTTCGCTCACGGATGACGCCCCGTTCGAATTCTGCCAGCAAAGATATGGAAGACAAGCTTACCGCTCGGTGAGTTGGTATCGATGGGGTCCTGCAGCGATTCAAGCCCTATCCCTTGGTCCTGAAACGATTCGATTGTCTCGATGAGCTGTTTCGTGGAACGGGCAAGCCCGTCAATTTTCCAGATGATCATGTATCGCCTTTCTGCATATAGGAAAGGGCGGCTTTCAGCTCTGGCCGATCCCGTTGTGCACCCGACGCCTACTCCTGGAAAATCTTCTCACACCCTTCTTTGGTCAAGGCATCGATCATGCCTTTGGTGCATTGTCTCTCCAATATTGCAGAACTTGCTCAGCAAGGGTAACCACTTCTACGCTAGAAGCCTTAAAGTGTTTTTGCTGCTCTTCGGAAAGATGGATAAGCAATGGATCTTCGAAATAGCCGTCCTCCACGTAGCCAACTTCCACATAGCGAGATTTCTCCACATCTGTTACGGATTTATGGCGCTTGTCTCTGGCTTCAAAGTGCTTGGCGCCGTTAGCAATATGCGAGATTAAGGCAAGTAGATGTTCCTCCTCACGAAGCTTGGAACGTGTTTTCCCATCTGTGGGATAGATCCAATCAAGGATGTGTTCAGCGGTGACGAAGAAATCAAATGCTGCGTATTGGTCGTGCGGCGTGTCGCGGATTCGCTCCAAGTCGTGTTCAAGTTTTTGAACAAGATCAAGTGAAGTCTTAAGCTCACCAAAACCCTGGAATTTACTCATCACCTTCCTTTTGTGGGGCCGGCAGTTGCAGATAGCGAGGCTACCGGGGGAGTGGAGCCGGATCAAGTAGACCGTTGTATGCCAATTCATCCACCATCGGGATGTACCTCCCCTGGTATACCCCTTCTTGTGCGAAGCCAAAATACGTGAAGAGGCGCTCAAACCTCGGTGCAGTTATTTCGGAGACTGACAGCAGAGGACGTTCTGTCCCCAATAGCTGAAACGCAGTCTGGAAGAGCCGAACTCCTAGCCCCTTGCTCTCAAAACTAGGGCGAACGCGAAGAGTGCACAGCTTCTTTTCAGTCTCGGTATGCTTCAGAATCAGCAGGCCAACTACCATAGAGTCGCGCTCTTCAATAAGCAAAGTGCGCACCCCCGTATGAATCCCGGGAAGAACCTTCGAGACGAACCACTGATCAAACAGCGGGTAGCTAGAGCGTAAGAACTCTGCGTCTTGGGAGACGATGTTCAGAGTTTTACTAAGGAGCCAAGGAGCCCGCTCCAGAGAGGCCTTCGTTAAGACTAAACTCATTTCCCCCCCTTTTTCATCTAGGTAACTTCTGCTCTTCTGCCGGCAGCAGAGGCTCGGTTCCAGTAGACCCAGTCGCCTGCGCATATACAGGGCTCCGAGAAATTAGTATGGAATAGCTCGCCTTGACGCCATCCCAAAGCATGCCCCCCATTGCACCGACGATAAGAGCTACGGCAACGAACTTCCCCACACCGAACTCAACAATCTTAAATCGTGCCAGTGTACCAAACTCCTTCACAGGACCCGGGCTTCCAGATTTCCAATGGTAGCCGAGGCTGTTCTTCACGCGTTCAAGGCTCTTCTCATGAGCCGTCTGGGTTCCTAAAATCGAATATTGAGCCCAGAAGTCTTCATCTTCAAGAGATCGAGACGCCTTGAAAAGCTTGTCGTGGAACACGATGTCCTTGTCGCGCGATCGCATGAGAAATAGGTGGACCTTGGAGAACTCAAGGAAGCGGCCGATGGTACTTTCCAAACCGGGAGGGGCTCCACGTCGGACATTAAGGCGGAAGTCAATGTCTTCCGTTCTCTGCCAAGAAGGCTGCCACCAGTCGTTGCTACGCTCGCCCGCACCAACACAGTAAAACAGCCTCTCGAACTTGAGCAGCCGGAATCGGATATATACTCGCTTAATAGTTTGTTGCGTTTGTTGGGCTACTCCCTTCGCGCGGGTAATCAGAGTGGGGATAGAAATTGAGAGGGCATCATGGCTGGCATGCTGAGTCTCTTTGATGGCCCCTTCTATATGCACAAAGGCAAAGCTCGTGCTCTGTCCAGAGGGATCGTAGACCACGGCATCTTTTGACCCCATTGATATAACTGCCCAGCTCTCGTTAAATATCGCTGGAATCGCTTGGGCAGGTGACATAACAGGGGCTAGATCTTTCACCGAGGTCAGCGGCATCTTTGCGGGGAAAATGAACTCAATCGAGTCCGTTCGATCATTCAAGTCGATCATTAGCCCGATGTCCAACAAAGAGTCTGTATTCGCCGATTTTTTGTCTGCCTCTTGTTCCCAGATGTTTAGGTGAATCTCGGGCAACAAGGGTTGAGATTGGGGCTGGGCTGTAGCCTCCGCGATTGGATCCCCACCACTTCGGGCAAAGCAAAGCAAACCATACGTGGAAGCTGTGGTGCTAGTAGCCATGTCCTCAGATGTAGCAGAAAGATTGTGGAGGGGTATTGGAGGGAACGTATTTTGACAGAGGCTGCGGCTGAGAGAAGCGTATCGGGTCGGAAACCTTGATGGCGAACGCCTTCGCACGTCCCTTGAAATACGTGTCGAACATCTCCTTCGTCACTCCGGCAAGGGCTTCGGTTTTCGCCCAGATTTCACTCGGAGAATCTTCGTAGATGTCCTCAATCTTGAATCTGCCTACGACGCGCGAAATTGGGGACGTCGCATAGACCACTACTTCCCGCACATCTTCCTTGAAGAGGACGCGTCGAAATTCGAAACCTTTGTGCCCAGCAAAGATTGCATCCACGTACTCAGGATGAATAGACAAGAGAACCCGCTTTTTCATAATCACCAGAAAGCTTGAGGATGTATTTAAGTTTTTGTGTTGAAATCTGGAAGAAGCCCCAGTACATGTCGGCGTTGAAACCAACTTGCTCGATAAGTGCCCTTCGGTTGGGCCGCCTGTGAAACGCGAGGTTATACGTAAATCGGATTACCCAGGGGTATCGTCGCTTCTGATACAGCTCCCTGAGCTCCGTCTCTGGAAAGATGCTGTAGGGAGCACAGTACGCTAGGAACTGCTCTACGGTGGGGAATTTGTTGATGTTCGTGAGCTCCTCAACCACGCACAGCGACGTTACGACTGAGGTGTGATAGGCCGGGCCGCCCTCTGCTGTTCTGTAGATCAGCAGAGTGTCCCCGCGTCTCAGTTGATCTATGCCTTGCATCGCAGTCAAGTAGATTTTATGGATGCTGTTTGTATGCGAGACATCCTGCAATATAGATGAATTCTCTGTTCTCAGCAGCGAATCAGGTAACAAGCGAGAGTGCCAGCTCGGGTACAGCGACAAAATGAAATGCCGATCTGTCTTCACCGGTATTCGAGGGTAATCGAGCACTACGTCGCCGGCCGCGCGATCGAGTCGACGCTCAAGCACTAACTCTTCTCCATTTGCCGTCCGCTTGAGTGCCTTCCGCTCGAAGCCGTACCGCAGGAATAAGTCGACAAGGGCTGCATGCTTTTCAAAGATCGTCACGTACAGAGCGTGCACTCGCTGGTCCACTGCAATGTCAAAGGCTCTCTTGATGAATCGTTCGCCTAAACGCGTGCCGTGCGGGTTGACCTTGAATGTCCCAATCTTCAGCCGACGAGAGTGAGGAAGCGGTGGGGTCGTATCCAAGACCGGCTCATCCTCAACCTTAAGGTACAAAAAACCATCGAGCAGACCAACTTCATTCTGGAAAGTGAACGCCTGGTGGTTTCCCTTCTTCTTAAACCATTCTTCAAACTCCGCGTAGTCGGCTTTTAAGGAGTCGAAGAAAGGGTCGTCAGACCAGATGTCTCTAAATCGTTCGAAAACTAGGAGATCATTTCTCATACCGCGCTCTCATTGCCGACGTTAACTGGTAAGCACTCGTCGCAGTTCCGCTGATCGCCTGTAGCAACTAGTGAAGAACAAAAACAAGAGAGGATCAGCTTGCTGTCCGCGGGTACATATCTACCGCAGCTATTTTTATATTTGCGGGCCGATCGGAGCAGGAATTTGTTCGCATCGCAGCGTTACTGCTGAGCTAGATTGTATGCTTTATGGTAGAGCTAAACAATTGGACCGAGGTACACCTGTCAGTGAGTATGGGTATTATGGAGTTGAGTATTGCTATGACCTGATGCTCATGTGGGTTTGTGGACAGCGAAATACATCGATCATCTCCTATCTACCGTTGACCTCAGAAGCGATATGGCGAATAGAGTTTATAATATCCGTTGCAAAATTGTGCATACCAGGACCGATTCAAAGGATGTCAGGACCGAGCAACTCCTGCCTTTCTCCCTAGAGCTGAACAGCTTTGGTTTGATGCCTTCAGAACTGCTTCTTCGATATCGAAGAAGCAGTATTTGATATGGCTAGATTAAAGTGTTTTGAGGTACTCCAGCAATGCTTTTTTCTCGTCAGCCGAAAGTGTAGTGCCAAATTCATGGCCACAGCGGCTGTTACCAGAATTTCGATCACTGCAATCCGTAGTCTCCAGCGTATAGTCGAACTTGGTCTGCTCGATCGCAAGGCCTACATTAACTGTATCGTAAGCCGGGCCGATCTTGAAGGAACTCACCCGTTCAGCTGCCGGTTTCAGCAACTCCGCGAGTGTGGGGACTGATCCATTGTGAAGATAGGGAGCAGCAGCCCAGATGCCCTCGAGGACGCGCGATTCATACGCGTAGGACGGTGTGGTAGCCGGTAGGGGCGCAATGAACGCATCCCGAAGAGATTCTGTTTCCGGCGGAAAAGGAGACTGGGCGCCCTTCATCCGAGCTTCGTCTTCGGTTTTCATAAGGACGGGAACGTAGTGCTGAAGGATGGAGCCGAGGACGGCTGTGCTCAGAACATTGAAGGCAGTATCGACGGGCTTTAGCGGCTGGGCGAGAAGCGGAATTTTCGCGCCGTCAAGCACACCCGTCTTGACGGTCCGGCCGAGAACCTCGTACTCCCTGGAATCCGTACCGACATCCATTACGGGTGTGGCCCAGGTTTTTTGGTTGGGAAATTGGGTTTTCCCCGGTTTGATGACATGGCAATCAGCGCAGCCACCCTGTCCTGTATTGCGTGCGAAGATCTCCTTGCCTTTATCGGCAAGTGCCTGATCTACCTTCCATGCCCATTTGGGAGGGCCTATTTTTTTTACCAAATTTTCCAACGCGCCCAGCCCCTGAAATTCAGCTGAGTTTTTGTGCAGGTAGTCGATCCCAAGCAGATGCCCCGCATCTTTCTTTGGACGAAAAATTCCAAACACGCCATAAACTTCTCCGAGATTCCTGGCAAGGCCAAGAATATCATTGCCATTGCTGGCGAAACCAGGCCATTGGGTCTTGTCCTGGATTGCGGCATTCCAGAGGAACGGATAGCGTACCGGCGCGATGGCTGGCTGAATGTTCTCGGGAATCATGCGGGTAGGCGAAGAACCGATATCGAGGCCGGCGAGGCGGTTGAAGATCATCGATACCGCGTCGAGCCGCGCCGGGCCCCAGGGCTGGGCAGGAAGCGATCGCTCAACCAAAGTGTGATAAGGCAAATACCAGGCCTTCACTGACTCCCGCAACGTCTCCTTGTTCTTTGCAGTCGCCGACGGGCCCAGTACAGCGTGCGCGAAGTCGGTGAATGCTTGTTTGTTTGCCAGGATGGCGCCTACGGCGTCATCGAGGTCAGCCAGGAAACGCTGGAAATCGACGATCCCTGGCCCACCGTCTATCAGATAGGGGGTGCCGTTAACCTCAATTTGTCGGGTATGGCAGGCGGAACAATTCATGCCAATTTCCTGTTCCTCGCTTCCGCTTGCAACGGTAAATCCGATAGGCAGTCCTGCCGGCTTGCTGGTTTTATTGGGCAAGTAGCCGTATCGGCTCAGGCTGTCAGCCATGAATGGCTCGCCGTTTGGTTGCTTCAATGAGGAGATCCAGCGTAGCGGCATGATACGCGACCCTTGGTCACGACTATAGAAATCCTTTCGATCGGAGGCTGTCCATTTCGTGCCCTGGTCCATGAGCACGGGTTCGGCGGCAGTTGAAGCCGAGGGCGCGAGCATGGCCACGGCGGATAGAATGCTGCCGATACAGGATAGAACTTTTATTTTCAAGATTTATCTCCCTCTGGATTAATGAATCGGGCATTTCATGGACCCGTCGCGTTCCTGCTGCCCGCTCCTGCTGCCCGCTCCTGCTGCCTCATGTCGCATGAAAGTTTTGAGTGTCAAATGTGACTACACCGACACTTAAATCCTTATGAGCGAGGGTCACAAGTTACCGACGAATTTCGGAAACCTCCCGGTTGAATGGATCAAGCTGACTTGGATGCCGGGTCGCCCCGGAATACCAAGCCAGTTGATGCCTGGCGGTACAATTGCGCAGTGCGCTCTTATTAATTATTGATTTTCGACTCCCTCGCCACGAGGGCGTAGGGGCTTGTCACCGCCTCCTTAACGGAGGGAAACTGGAAAATACTGTCGCCGGTGGAAGGTCTGAGGGTCCAGCTGCATGCTGCCCTGGCTGATCTGGAAATCAGAACTTAAAGAGATTGAAAGAAGTATGGAACAGGTGAAACAGGGGTAATCAGAAAAGAAGAAAGGGTTTCTTCTTGCTATTCAAGCTTTAGGTAATCACTTCTGTATGGGTTAAGTTGTTACAAGGCAGCCCGATCTACGCTTCACCGGAATGTGGATCAGCGTCGTGCTGCCTCTTGCTGCCTCTTGCTTCCGGCGACACGTCATATTTAGAGTTAAACCTTCTCCGCTGCTCCCACCTGTAATTTCTTACAGCTGTTTTTATCTGCAATTCTCGTGCCTAATAAATAACTGCCGCCTAAAGAAGGTTGTCGGTCACGTATTCTCAATTTATCGATGGCTGGGCTGCCGACACTTCGGCACTTCGTCTGGCTCAGGGAAACTCACCAATGCGCGTATGTTTTATTTCTCATTCCGCCGGGCGGTACGGTGCGGAATTGGCTTTGCTCGAGTTGCTGCAGGGGCTTCTTCGCTCGGGTGTCGAGGCCCTGGTATTGGTTCCCAAGAAGGGTCCGCTTCTGGACGAGCTTGACCGCCTAAACATTAAATGGCGAATCATCGGTTATCCAGTCTGGATGTCTCGCCCAAGAGCGCTTCCATATCGTGTAATGCGCCTCCTGAAAACAGCGCTCATGAGTATCCGCGTGGCCCAGGTAATTAAAAATTGGAATGCGGACGTTGTCTATACCAATACGGTGGTAACCGGGGTCGGCGCGTTCGCCGCGCGGCTTCTGCGCCTGCCGCACATCTGGCATTCGCATGAGTCCTTGCGCCATAATCCCAGCCAGAGATTCGATCTGGGCGAACCTGTTGTCTCGTATCTCATGGATCGTTTGTCCAATGCGATTATTGTCACTTCCCGGTCTGTCGGGGATGATTACAAACATCTCCGTAATGCGGACAAGATCCGCGTAATTTACCAGTCGGTTACCCCGCGCCCCAATGATGGGAATTCAACCAGCCTGGTCAAGGATCGAATATTTTTCCAGTGCGTCATTATCGGCTCCTTGCATCGATGGAAAGGCCAGCACCAGGCAATCTCTGCGCTTGCGGAACTGGTCGGCAAGAACATCAACGTTCATTTGTTGCTGGTGGGGGACGATGGAAAACGCTACCGCGCGGAACTGGTGAGGCAGGCAATGACCCTCGGCATCACCCGAAGGATAAAATTTTACGGCTATGCCGAAGATCCGATGCCCCTCATACATAACGCCGATGTCGTGCTTGTGTGTTCCCGATGGGAGGCCTTCGGCCGGGTGGCGGTGGAAGCGATGCTTGCAGGAAAGCCCGTCATAGGAAGCGCCAGGGGGGCAACAGCCGAGATCATTCAGCACGGCGAGACCGGCCTTCTCTATGAATGGGAAAATGTAAAAGAGCTGGCTGAACGAATACAGTTTCTGCACGACAACCCGAAGGAGAGCCTCAGCATCGGGCGTGCTGCCCAACAATGGGCAGCGAACAGGTTTACGCAGGAGCGATATGCACGGGAGGTTCTTGAGATACTGTCAGAGGTGACTTCAAACCGCTCCGGCCCCAAAGTCACGCGTTTGCCGCAGAATAAAATTCTGGATGCCGTAGCGGAGGCAAAAATCCAGTCAGGCACATCCGGCCGGGAATGATCTCAAACAGGGGAAACAGTCGGGCGGGATTATTTCTACCTTATTTCTGCCCTAAGCCTTCTACCCTGAGCCTTCTACGTTGAACCGCTTGAAAATGAATATTTAATTGACGAAATATGTTTTTTAACGAGCGCCCGGTATGGTTTGGGCAATAAACGCTTATAGCGTTTGGCCATTGTGTCTGTCACCCATGCCCAGACGCGGTAGCGCAACGTTAAATACAAGAAGTTCTCTGGAAGATGCCGCCAAACCTGATAACGGTTCAAGATCAAATCGCCCAGGCGTATTCTTAACGGATGCGATAGCAGGATCTGTTCAGGGTGGCCGGCGTTAACAGGATAAGGGGGCGTGAGGATTTTCCGCGTGGAAAAATACCGGTTAATCACTTTGGCTGGATCATCGCCAAAGTAGCGCGGGTGGCTGACCCACAGGTTCGGCCTCATGTCAGCCTCGAAAAAATATAGCTTTTGATCCAGATCGGACCGGATGGAACTGATATTTACGAAACCATCGGCTCCTAATGCCCTCCCCAGTAACCCGAGATCCTCAAAAACTTTTTCGTCCAATTGAGAAAGTTGTATATATCGCCTGACTGAGGTGGGTCCGAATTTGTATTTGTATTTTTCCGGTGTCGAGCAGGCAAAATGAATAAGGTTGCCATTTTGATAAAAAGCCTCCATGGACACTTCGACGCCTTTTATCCTCTTTTGCACCAGGACCGGATAGGTCTTTATGTTGGTTATCAAATTATCAAATCCGTCGTCGCCTGAACTCTCAAATATTCCCTTGCCACCCGAGGATGAATCGAGTTTGATAATGACGGGATGGCCCAATTCCCTTACCGCATTTTTCAGTTCATGTTCGTCATTGGCGATCCGGAAATCAGGCGTTAGAACCCCACTTCTTTTAAAAGCTTGGGATAAGCCAATTTTAGAAAAAATATGTGCAAAGTGCTTCTCCGACAAAACCGGAAGCAACGCTAATTTTTCTTCCGTGGACAGATCGGAATTCAATATTTTTCCTAATGTGGGATCGTCTCCGATAACAACTAACGTGTATTCTTTTTTTATCTTTTCCGAGGCGATTTTCACGAAGAGATCATTTTTTTCAGCAAGGAAATAATCTCGTATTGATCTGTTTTTTTTAAAAAAAGCATTGGTCGAAATCACATCCACGGTAAATCCGGCCCGTGTTAATAAGCCCAGTACCATCATCATCAGTTCTGGCCAGTATCCGCCAATTAAAAGCACTTCAAGCTTATGCATTCTTTTACTACCTGTGTAAGGGGTGCCTGGGGCGGGATCAAGCCCTCGGTATTAGCGGGGTCCAAAAGCCAAGTGGGACATCAAGGCTAGTCGCGGATTCTAATCCTTCGTTTGGCCCTAACAAGCTGTATGTTCCTACAGCTATTTTTCCAGTCCTATTCCCAAGTAAAAAATGCGCTTGCACCTGGTCTTTAAGAAAAACTCTGCATTTCACCATCCCGGAATAAGAGATGGCAGTAACATAAGGAAGCGAAAGCGCTCGCGGCGATCGGTGTTAAAGAGATTGATATTTGAATTTCTATCGCTATCATGAATTAGCGACGCTAGATAAGGAGATAATGATGCGCGAATACAAGATCACATTTCATCCGCTCGACCCATCCGAGGCCCCGGCCGGTCCGATCACTGTTATGGCACAATGGCTGGATGAAGCAATCGACCTGGCGGTGGAGAGACTGAAGGTTGACTATCCAGACCGGTCACACGATCTTAACGATTACAAACCTCTTCCACACGCGACATGGCGCGAGCTTCTCGAATAGCATGATCGGTGGGAAATCTGTAATTGGTTCAATGAATCGACCGAGCGGCAATACGACCGCCAGGAAGAATTAGCGTGGGTCCAGTGAAGCGAAACGCCATGAGCGGGAATACGACCGGGACCGCCAGCAGGACCATGAACCGGGCTATTAAATTTTGAAAGGAGAAGTATGAAAGCTGTCGTAACAGTTTTGCTAGTGGCCTCTTTGTTTGCGGGTTGTGCTAGCACACCCGAGTATGAGCAGACTTCAAAGAAATTAAATGATGGGATGCACTATTTCATCAAGACTAATTATAAACCTTGTCAAATAAGTCGGGATTGGGCGATCAGAACATTAACGAACCGGGCTAATAAGATTTGTAAATCACAATACATACTTATTAATGAGCAAACGCCGGTGATTTTGCAACCGATCGAAGCGGAATCTGCAACCAGGGAGCTTTTATGGGAAATAAAATGTAAGGATGCTACCTGATACTTAACTTGTCGCGCCTTGGCAATTGAACTATCGCAATTTAACCATCGGGTTTCAGCGTTGGCACTCATGGTTAGCCGGATGTCGCGGTGCGAATATAAAAAAGTCCGACAGCTGTGTAGCAGAGTAATGAAGGCCTGCAGGTGCAGCTGAAGCGCAGCCAATCTGGAAGGCTTTAGCTTCCCGTAATCGTTATTTTTCCTATCCGGAGACTCAATGGAAAAGCAGCTTACTCCCGAAAATATTTTGCAGACCGGCATGGCCTTCTGGCCAGCAAAAACTTTGCTATGTGCTGTGGAGATAGGGGTTTTCACGGAACTGGCGCAAGGCTCGGCGAGCCTTGCTTCACTTCAAGAACGGCTGGGCCTGCATCCTCGCGCGTCGCGTGATTTTCTTGATACCCTCGTAGCGCTTGGCTTCTTGAAACGGGAGGGCGACCGTTACAGCAATACGCCGGAAACGGACCTGTATTTCGACCGGAAGAAACCCTCATACATTGGCGGCATCCTTGAGATGGCAAACCGACGCCTCTACCCGATCTGGAACAACTTGACTGAAGCGCTTCGTACCGGTCAACCGCAAAACGAATGCAAGAATAACGAAGCGGATCTCTTCGAGACTCTTTATGCCGATGCTGCAGGCTTGAGCGAGTTTCTTAGGGCCATGACCGGCATCAGCCACGCGTCCAATACGGTTATCGCGAGCTCTTTCCCATGGCAAAGGTACCAGACCTTCGTCGATATCGGTACCGCACAGGGGGACCTCGCTGTGCAGATCGCGCTTGTGAACCCTCACTTGCGCGGCCTGGGATTCGACCGTACGGAAGTTGAACCGGTCTTTCAGCAGTATGCCGTGGCGACAGGTGTCGCGGACCGGGTCGTGTTCTTATCTGGCGATTTTTTTAAGGATGACCTGCCCAAGGCAGACGTCGTGCTGATGGGGCATATCCTGCATGACTGGGACCTGCCCACAAAAAAAATGCTCATCCGCAAGGCGTATGCTGCGCTTCCCGCGGGCGGTGCGCTCATCGTTTATGATTCCATCATCGACGATGACCGTTCAAAGAATGCATTTGGATTAATGATGAGCCTGAACATGCTGCTGGAGACGCCAGGAGGCTTCGATTATACGGGCGCCGATTGCAAAGGATGGATGGAGGAAGCCGGCTTTTCCGCCACGCGTGTAGAGCCGTTGACCGGAGCGGACTCGATGGTGGTCGGGATCAAATAAACCGTTACCTCCGGCCGAGCCAATATCGGGCAGCCCATCCGGGGGGCGCACTAGCGAGCAGCTCACTGGCTTTTATACACACGGGCTTTCGGCGGAACAAGCGCGCCATGATTGGCCCGCAGTCCACGGAAAAACTCTTCGATATAAGGTATGAGCTCGAACGTAAGGATGACCGCCATAATGGAAACCACATAGGTTGCCGGCAATGGCTCCTCCTTCCAGTTGAGGTCGAAGCGAGCCGTTTCGGAGCCGAAGCCGAAGAGCGCCTGGAACTGACCCCAATGAAGCGAGACAATAAACAGGATCGCCATTAGCGGGATCATCTCCAGGAAACTGTGGATATGCTGTTCGATAGGCGTCACATTCCGCGCCGTGACCGCATAACTGACGTCCCAAAGTGCGGTGGCCTCATGGACGAAGAAAGCGGCAATCATGAGGGCGATGATGCCGGCGTTTATCTGCAGGAAGATCGCGGCAAGCAATGGCACGCCGATCTCGGCAAACATGAGGAGGTGGAGCATCGATTCCTTGGCGCCGGTCGTCGTCTCGATATGCGAGGCGCGATGGCACAGCCAGTCGGCGCAACCTGCGAGCAACCAGACGGGCAGGATGAAGTACATCAGTATCAGAACCGAAGGATCGTTCAGCATGATGCTTTTCCTCACTTTGGTCGAGCGCTGGGACATGCACCTGCAATTCTGTTTAATCATCCCGCCAGGTTCGATCCCTTATCCATACGCCGGGACTCGCTCTTGTACTGGCAGGTGTTGGCAGGAGTGATTGTTACGTTTGACAATAGCTCCTTCAGCTCGGTTCAGAGAGCCGATCGGCGAAAATAATCCCGCGAAGCCAAAGCGGCACCGAAAAGAAAGGCATTTACAGGGCAGATATTCGATAAGCCATCGTCATCCGGCCACACAATTACCTGCTCATGACTCCGGTCCGGCCATGGCTTCCACATTCCGTTTCAGAGTAATTCCACATGGTTCTTCAAAAAAGTCCGCTTCTGGCTATCCGGAAAAATAATTGTAACCATCTCATCTGTGCTACTGAGGACCTGACCTTTTCCCACTTTTGGAACCTTGACCGTCGCGCCCGCAGGGAACGAGGGCGTTGACGCAGGCTTCGCTTCCGCGCTTGCCTCTTGATTGGAAGTGGACAGCGGCAACAACGCTTTTTCCGGCGGGTTCACGCAATTATCGCAATGCCCGCAGCGGTCCCAGTTGACTTCCTCATTGAAATACTCCAGCAGAACCTTCCAGCGGCAAAATCCGCTCTGTGCATAAAAAACCATGCGTTCCAGCGCCTGCCGGTCATGGCCGCCTTTCCTTCCCGCGGCCTCGGCAAGCTGAACCAGGTCTTCGGTTTTGGCATCTTTTTTCTCCAGGTGATAGCCCAGTTGCTTGTCCCGCCTGACTATGCCGCCCTCTTCCAGAAGCTGTAGTATCACCTGGAGCCTCCGAACCGAAAGATGGCCGGTTTGCTCACGCAACTGCTCGAACTCAACCGTTTCTTGCTCCACCAGGAGCTTTTGTATTGCTTTATATATCTGGTGCAATTCCTCTCGTCCAGGATGATGGCGTGCCAGAAAAAACTGCTGTATCCGCTTGTCCTGGACGTCATAAAGCAGCGTGCATGCCGCCGTTTTTCCATCGCGGCCGGCGCGGCCGGACTCCTGATAATATGCTTCCAGATTCCCGGGCATCTGGAAGTGCACCACAAACCGGATATCAGGCTTGTCGATTCCCATGCCGAATGCGCTGGTCGCCACCATGATCCTGCTTCGGCCTTCCATGAATTCTTCCTGGTTCTCGCTGCGTTTTTTTCTTGAAAGGCGCCCGTGGTAGAGCGCAACGCTGGCGCCCGTCGCCTGAAGCGCGGCCATCACTTCCTCTGCCGCTTTTACGGTGGAGGTATAAATGATTCCGCTTTCCTCGCTCTCCTGGATCAGGCTTTGCAACTTCTTCAGTTTTTCTTCTACGCTCGTGGCATGTATCACCCGATATTGCAGGTTTGGCCGATAAATGCCTGTGTTGACAATATGCATGGGGCTGCGCCCAAGCTGCTGCGCAATATCGTCGATCACCTCGGGTGTGGCCGTGGCGGTCAGGGCAAGCACAGGCGGGTTGCCCAATGCCTTGATCACATCTCCCAACCCGAGATAAGCCGGACGGAAGTCATGGCCCCATTGCGAAATACAATGGGCTTCATCCACAACAAAGAGGTTTATGGCGATGTGTTGCAGGTTGGCGATAAAATCCGGATTGGACAGGCGTTCGGGTGTGACGAATACGACTTCGCTCTGCGACCTGCGAATGTTTTGCAGCGTCTCCGACTCTTCATGTGCATTAAGCGTGCTGTTGACCTGTGCCGCGTCGACCCCGACCTCTTCAAGTTTCTCGGCCTGATCTTTCATCAGCGAAATCAAGGGAGACACGACAATGGCGGTGCCTGGCAAGTTTAAGGCGGGGAGTTGGTAGCAAAGGGATTTACCGCTGCCCGTTGGCATTACCGCAAGCGTATCTCGCCCATCCAGCACACTCTGAATGACTTCCTTCTGACCGGGTCTCAGATGATGCAGCCCGAATACTTCGTGCAGGCTTTCCTCCAGACTGCTCTGGTCCGGTAGCGAATCATCCATGCCGGAAACTTCGGTTTCCATCGCCTCGTTTGCCTTCATGATTACTAAAAGATACTCTACCTAAAAATTATTTGTGCATTTTCATTCACCACGACGCCCACCCTCTCTATATTGGCGATCCAGTGTTCACTTTCATAAAAAAGGGGAAATGTTTTGACCGACTACCTGAAGCCTATAGGCGCACAAGCATAAAAGCGCTGATGCATATCCTGTAAAGCTCTTGTGTTGGCGCCAATACGCTTTATTTTTCCGACAAAATTTTTACGCTGCTTATGCGCTTGAGAATGCACGCATACCCATCAATGAGGTCCATCCTTACATGAAACGCTATACCATAGAGCAGTTCATGGCGACTATTTCCATAGCCGGCGCCTCGTTCAGCGCTGACGAGAAGCGTATTCTTTTCAGCAGCAATGCATCAGGTATTTTCAATGCTTATACGCTACCGGTAGAGGGGGGCAAGCCAGAGCCTCTGACCCGGTCCGCATCAGACAGTACATTTTCCGTCAGCTTTTTTCCCCACGATGACCGGGTGCTTTTTACCAGGGACCAAGGTGGCGATGAAAATTATCATCTTTTTCTGCTTGCTCCGGATGGATCGGAAAAAGATCTGACGCCGGGACACGGGCTCAAGGCGCAATTCATGGGGTGGAGGCCGGATGGAAGCGCGTTTTTTGTTTCCAGCAATGAACGTGATCCCAGGTTTTTCGATCTGTATCGCTATGATGCCGCGACTTATGCTCGCGTTTTAATATACAGGAACGAGGAAGGATTCGACCTTGGCCCCATCAGCCGCGATGAGCGATGGATTGCACTGAACAGGGCCAATACCACTTCCGATAGCGATATTTACCTGTTCGATGCCGCCCGGCAACAGGTAAAACACCTGACCCCGCATGAGGGCGCCATTAGCTTGCAAGCCGAGACTTTTGACCCGGTGTCGCAAAAACTATTTTTTCTCACCAATGAGGGAAGCGAGTTCAAGCGTTTGTGCACCTATGACTTGACCACCGGCGTGGTCAGAGATCATGAAAGCGCCGATTGGAATGTGATCAGCACCTATTTCTCCCGGAATGGACGGTTTCGGGTTACCGCCATCAATCAGGACGGCAGTGTGGTGGTTCGGATTGTGGAGATAATGGCGGGTGAGGGCACAGAAGAGGTAGAGAAACCCTTGGCTCTCCCGGCACTGCCTGAGGGAGAAATCCGGGGCGTCGTTTTTTCGCAGAGTGGCGCCCGGATGGCGTTCTATGTGAATGGAGACCGCTCTCCTGATAACCTGTTCGTCCACGATTTCAATACGGGGCAGTTTCAGCAGCTCACCCAGAGCTTGAGCAAAGAAATCGACCCCTTGGACTTGGTGGAGGCGCAGGTGGTCCGTTTCAGGTCTTTCGATGGAATGATAATACCGTCCATCTATTACAAGCCGCACGAAGCCTCCGCGGCAAACAAGGTGCCCGCCATTATTTATGTCCATGGCGGCCCCGGCGGGCAGACGATGCGCGGATATAACGCGCAGATCCAGTATCTCGCAAACCACGGCTATGCGGTGCTGGGGATCAACAACCGTGGCAGTTCGGGATATGGCAAAACTTTTTTTACCGCCGCTAATCGCAAGCACGGGCGCGAGCCCCTGTGGGACTGTATAGAGGCCAAGACCTTTCTCGCGAGCCTCGGCTACATTGACCATGAACGCATCGGCATCATGGGTGCGAGCTATGGCGGTTATATGACGCTTTCAGCGTTGGCATTTCGTCCCGAGGCTTTTAAAGTGGGCGTTGATATTTTTGGAGTGAGCAACTGGCTGCGAACGCTGGCAAGCATACCTCTCTACTGGGAATCGGTCCGTAAAGCGATTTATGATGAGATCGGCGATCCTGTGAATGACATCGATATCCTCGTTGCAACCTCGCCGCTTTTTCACGCCAGGGAAATAAGAAAGCCTTTAATGGTTATCCAGGGCGCCAACGATCCTCGCGTGGTCAAAGCGGAGAGCGATGAGATCGTGGAAGCTGTCAAAAAAAATAATGTCCCGGTGGAATATATCGTTTTTCCGGATGAAGGCCACAGCTTCACAAAGAAAAAGAATCAGATCGAGGCCAACCGCCGAATACTGGAGTTTCTGGACAAGTATCTGAAAGGGAATGATGTAGCAAAAGACGGAGAATAGGCGAGATAACCGAACTCCGCGTTTTGTATACTGCCGAGCAAACGGCAAGAGCCGATCAGTTCAAGTGCAAGCCCCGTCCTTGGAGTCAGTGTCCAGTTCAAGATTATTCCGTTGGCCGTTCAGCTTGGGATTTTTCGGCAACCAGGCAACGCGAGTATTTTCGCACCGGCGAAACTGGCCAATTCACCTTTGAGTTTGGTCAGGGTTACCAGCGATCTCAAGCGAAATCTTCTCTGCCAAGACTTCGATAAGCCGGTTTTTGCCAGCGGTGCGATAAATAGCTCGCGGCTAGCGATGCCACCAATCGCCAGTTCAGGTTAAGTACAGCGGCCAAGGCATATAACCGTTGCGGGCTGTTGTCACGTCACGGTTGGGATGCCACCCGAGAAATTAGCCGTAGTTGCTTCCGTCCGCGCAAATCCGCACAAGATTCGAATTAGACATCCGTTAATAACTGAGCCACTTTAGATAACAAGTCCACGCGCAGCAGGCAGCCTGGCGGAGCCAGAGCAAAACCGAAGGAGATCAATGACAATTCGGAAAATGAGTTACATATTTTATCTTGTGACAGGGGTGCTTATTTCCCTGCTTACCCTACTTATTGCGCTTCGCTTCCTGGAGCGCTGGGAACTGGATAATGCGCAAAATGTTCGCTATGCCTCCTTCCTTGTCGCCGATGAGTTGCGTCAGTCTTCCGATGACCTGACGCGCATGGCGCGTGCCTATGTCGCCACAGGCAACCCGAAGTTTGAAAGAATGTACTTTGACGTACTTGCAATCCGCGAGGGTGACGAAGAGCGCCCGCTGCACTATGATCGCGGTTACTGGGACCTTGCAGTCGGTGATGCAGGCTTCCAGCCTGGACCAGGACGCAAGATTTCCCTAAGATTGAAAATGGAAGAGCTCGGATTGACGGCGGCAGAGCTTGCAAAACTCGAGAAAGCTAAAAGTAGTTCAGACCTGTTGATGGAACAGGAGCGCAGGGCATTTGATGCAATGAAAGGGCTGTTTCAGGGTCCAGTCGGTGAGTTTAACGTGAAGGGCACGCCTGATCCTGAGTTCGCCCGCGGCCTCTTGCATGACGAGAACTACCATGTTGCGAAGGCGGAGATCGTGCGGGTAGTGAACGAATTCGATGATCTGCTCGACGAGCGCACGCTCCATGCCGTGGTTACCGTCGAGCGTCGATCTACTCTTTATGCGTACGGCATCTTTTTGACACTCGCCTTTTTCATGGTTTGGCTCGCTCTTTCGTATCGGGTCGTGCGGCGAAAAGTACAAAGTCTCGTGCAGCTCGAAGATGAGACGCGGAATATCAAAGACGTGGACCAAGCCGTTCAGTTCCAGATTGACTCAAATGACGAGATCGGCAGTCTTTCCCGTGCCTTTACTGCCGCTCAAACTGAACGAGACCGTTACTTTAATCAATCTCTCAACTTTCTTGCCATCTGCGGCTTCGATGGTTACTTCAAACGATTGAACGTAGCCTGGGCCAAGGTTTTTGGCTATCCACCGGAGGAACTGCTGTCTCGGCCGTTCATAGACTTCGTCTTCTCCGGTTCACTTGCAGATACTACGGAAGAGCTGGATAAGCTCATGACCGGCATTCCCGTTTCCTTTGAAAGCCGGATGTGCTGCAAGGATGGCTCCTCCCGCTGGGTTTTATGGAACGTGGCTACAATATCGGATGTGCGGGAATTTTACTTTTCGGGCCAGGATATTACAGCGAGGAAGAATATCGAGATAGAGTTGCAGAAAGCTCGAAAAGCAGCAGAGGCGGCGAACCGTGCCAAGAGCGAGTTTCTTGCAAATATGAGCCATGAAATCCGTACGCCCATGAATGGCGTGCTCGGCACCGTCGGCCTGCTTTTGAATACGTCACTAACGTCGGCACAGCGGGAATTGGCGGGGTTGGCACGCGCCAGCGGCGAGACACTCCTGACCATTATCAATGACGTTCTTGATTTTTCAAAGATTGAGGCAGGAAAACTTGTCATTTCGCCCGCTCCATTTGACCTGCTTCAGGCCGTTGAAGAGGTGGCGGGCATGATTGCCATGCAGCCGACAAGAAAGAAAGATGTAAATGTAATAGTGCGTTATCCGCCGGATGTGCCGCGCCATGTATTTGGCGATCTGGGGCGTATCCGCCAAATACTGACTAATTTGGCCAACAATGCCATCAAGTTTACTGACGAGGGTCACGTACTCATCGATGTGGAGGCCGACGAGCTCGGCGAAGACGAGGTCTCGCTCCGTATAAGCGTGGAGGACAGTGGACTCGGCATCGCGGCAGATAAACTGGAGAGCCTGTTCGACAAATTCACGCAGGCCGATAATACCACTACACGACGTTACGGAGGTACCGGTCTCGGCTTGGCTATCAGCAAGCAATTGGTTAAGTTGATGGGCGGCACCATCGCTGCGAAGAGCCGGGTTGGCGTTGGATCGACCTTCTGGTTTACTCTGCGCCTGCCTTTACAGAGAGAGCAGCCGGTCGACACGAGACCGCATGTTGAGCTTGCACGTGTTCGTGTGTTGATTGTGGACGATAACTCAGCTAACCGTTTGGTGCTGCAAGAGCAACTCCGCGTCTGGAAGATGCGCATTGGCAGTTGCGTATCAGGTGTGGAAGCACTCCGGGCGTTGCGCGAGGCTCATGCCGCGGGTGATCCGTATCAGATCGCGATCCTTGATTATCAAATGCCGGAGATGGATGGAGAAATGCTAGGCCAAGTCATCAAGGCGGATCCGTTGCTCCAAAATATACAATTGGTGATGCTCAGTTCACTAGGACAAGAAGGCGATATCAGGGAGCGGCTCAAGAAGGTCGGTTTTGCGGCCTATCTGGTCAAGCCAGCGCGTCAATCAGAGCTGTTGTCGACCCTGGAGAGTATCTGGGACGCACATTGTCACCAGCGATCTACAAATCTCATCAGTAGTCAGTCTTCCCTCCCTGACATCTACGAGACACAGACGGCCCACAGCCTGGACCGCCCATTTACTGGCACGAGTGTGCTGCTTGCAGAGGATAACGCTACTAACCAGATTGTCGGAGCAATGATACTGCGGAATCTGGGCTGTAATGTAGATGTCGCTGCCAGTGGTCGGGAAGCAATGCAGATGGTAGAGGCATTTTTCTATCATATTGTATTTATGGATTGTGAAATGCCCGAGATGGACGGTTTTGAAACCACTGCTGCGATTCGTCGCCGGCCCGACCGTAAATCGAGGCTCCCCATCGTTGCGGTAACGGCGCAGGCAATGCAGGGCGATAAAGAACGGTGTCTGCTCGCAGGCATGGACGATTACATCAGTAAACCGGTAAGGCAAGAAGATTTTGCCGCAGCATTGACACGTTGGGTACCTAGTAAAGACGTGCAAGATAAGGGTGAAGCCAAACAGCACATAACAAGGGGCGATGAAAAGACGGGCAACGCCAATGCGCCTGACTGCCCTCCATTTCCAGTTTCCTCATCTCTCTCTTGCATCTCCTCCGCATTGAATCCGGTAGTCATTGCCCGCTTGCATGCATTGGCAGAAGCGACGGAGCCATCTTTGATCGGGCAGATATTCACGTCGTTCCTGAGCGATGGCGCCGAACGCCTCGACAAGCTGCAAAATGCTCTCGATGGAAACGATCCTGAACTTCTGCGCAAGACCGCCCACACTCTCAAAGGCGCCAGTGCGAATATCGGTGCACATCACATGGCAGATATTGCTCAACAACTGGAACTCTTGGGTCAAGCGGGCAGCATGAGTGGAGCTGCGGTTTTGATAGAACAAATCGAAGGCGAATTTGAACGTGTTAAGAGCGAGATTGCGGAGTCTGGTATAAATTGCCCGCCGTTCTCAGATACGGATCAATCATGAAAATACTCATTGCGGAAGACGATACCACCTCACGCCTTTTGTTCAGCGCTACCCTCAGAAAATTAGGGCATACCGTAACGGCTGTAGAGGATGGGCACGAGGCTTGGAAAGCCTGGCAACAGGGCGAGTATCCTCTACTCATATCTGATTGGATGATGCCGAATATTGATGGTTTGCAGTTGTGCAGGATGATTCGTGGAGAACCTGGCCTGCAATATACCTACGTTATTCTTCTCACGTCGCTGGACAGCAAGGGCAGCTATCTTGAAGGCATGGACGCAGGCGCCGATGATTTCATTACCAAACCATTCGATGAAGAACAGCTGGCAGCCCGGCTACGAGTCGCCGAACGGATACTGGGCTTACACAACAGGCTGCATATCCAGGCAACGCATGACCATCTGACCGGCGTATGGAATCGAGGCGCAATCATGGCTTATCTTCAAAAGGAGCTGGAACGGGGATCGCGCCAAGGTACCTGTATAAGCCTTATCGTAGCGGACCTCGATCACTTCAAGCGAGTCAACGATACTTACGGGCATCCGGCAGGTGACGAGGTATTGCAAGAGGCGGCCCGACGCATGGGACTAGCGTTGCGTGGTTATGACCGTATCGGACGCTATGGAGGTGAAGAGTTTCTGATCACAGCATTGGGTGGTGACGGCAGTCAGGCTGAAGCTCTCGCCGAAAGAATCTGTTGTTCTATCAGAGCAGAGCCTGTTAATAGTCGGTTCGGAAAAATCCCCATGACTGTGAGCTTGGGCGTCGCTACGGGCTATGGACAAAGCGAAGATGCGGGCATGCTCATCTCAGCCGCCGATGAGGCACTTTATCGAGCAAAAAAGGCCGGGCGTAATCGGGTTGAAACGTCAACCCGGAAGGTTTGATCAAGATCCAACCCATCAATGAAGCGAACTTGCAGCCGATAATCGTCAAACGGTCCTGCGGGCATTTGTTGACGCCCCTACCGCTCACACAATCATTCAAGTCATCAGATAACTATTCTCTTCCACTTCCTACCGGCGCCGAACCGGCGCCTCGCTGTCGCCAAAAAATTCTCGTATCAGGAAATCCTCCAGTCCCTTGCTGTCTTCCAGGCGCGACGATAGGACAACGACCCGGTCGAGGCGGTATGACTCCCAATTGAAGTCGCCTTTGTGATACTCACGGATCAGTTCGATCATTTTCCGGACGACAGCACGTTGAATGTCTCCACCGGGTCCGGCATCCACTTCGATCAACTCCCGCCGCGGGACACTGCTATCCTTTTTCCAGGCACGAAACAGAAACTGTGCGTTGCGCGGTCCCATTCTTATGATTTGGAATATTCCGCTTGCGCCCGGTTCTTTAAGGTTGCGCATGACGTTCGCCATCCTGAGCTCTTCCGCGGAAGGTTCGCGCTCGATAGCTTCCGGTTCCTTGGGCTCATCCTCAAAGATTCCTCCCGCACGGCGGCGTTCCCGCGCTTCATTCATATAGGCCAGCATATCTTTCGGCTGCGCTGAATCTGGAGCTGTCTTTGCCGCTGATGAGCTATCCGCTCTGGCCTCGCTTTTTGCGGTTCCTTTTTCAGCGAGACGCTTCACCGGTTCCGCTTTTTCAGCGCCCAGGCGAGGCTGTGGGGGAGGCTTAGGCTGTGGCTGAGGCTTTACCGGGGTGGGAATTTTGGTGCTCTTCTGCGGGACCGGCAATGGCTTTTGCGCTGGTTTTTCTTCAGGCAGTTCTACAAAGCTTGCTTCGATGGGTGGTGGAGTTTCGGTTTCGCCCTCTGAAGACGCGAAAAGAAATCCGAATGCCCAGATGATGATCACCCAAATGATGACCGCTAGCGGGACGGGCCACCAGAATTGGACTTCCTTCGGCCTGGACTTCAGTGTCAGCATGTATTACTGGTGCTTAACCGCAATCAAAAAGTGCTGCGCGCCAGCGGATCGGGCTCGCAACATCGCCTGCACGACAATACCCTGCGGCGCATCGTTATCTGCGGATACCACCAGTTTCTGTTCGGAATCCTCGAGTAGCGGCCTCAGCGTATCGGCCAGTGTTTCCAGGGTAACAGACGTTTGGTTGATGAATATTTTGCTGTCGCTCGTCAGCGTCAGCGTTACAGGCGCCTTGGTACGGAGTTTTTCGGCTTTCCCCTGGGGCAGATTCACCTGCAGGGAATCCAGATTTTGCATCGACAATGACGCTAGCATGAATGTGGCAAGCAGGAAGAACATCACGTCGATCATGGGGATGATCTCGATTCGGCCTTTGCGATAAACCCTTGGTTTACGCAGCTTCATTGTCGCCCTCCTGGTCCAGGCGGATATGGTCGATCAGGCGCGTGCCCAGACGCTCCATCTCATCCATCGTCTGTGATTGCAAACCAGAGAAGTAATTGAATCCAAACAGGGAAATCAGCGCGATTATC
The DNA here is from genome assembly GCF_900103145.1 of Nitrosospira sp. Nsp18. Classification (NCBI taxonomy): domain Bacteria; kingdom Pseudomonadati; phylum Pseudomonadota; class Betaproteobacteria; order Nitrosomonadales; family Nitrosomonadaceae; genus Nitrosospira; species Nitrosospira sp. Nsp18. Next base: position 41,851 of record NZ_FMWY01000004.1, read on the forward strand.
AGGCCGACCACAGTCGCAATAAGCGCTTCAGCCACCCCACCCGTCACTGCGGTTGGATTGACGACGCCCTCGCCGCCGATGATCTGGAATGCGCGCATCATGCCGATAACCGTCCCCACGAGTCCGAGCAAGGGTGCGGCGGTAACGGTGGTTTCCAGAAACCATAGCCTGCGGGCAAGAGATTTTTCTATCAGTTGGGCTTCATCCGCGGCCCGGGATTCGGTCCACCAGGATGGCCGGTGGCGATTGCTGATTACGACCTCGAAAAATCGCTTGTAATAGTGACGCTCATCCAGGCCCGAAAGTATTTTTTCAAGGTCGTGCCATTCGAAGCCATAGGTTTCAACAAGGTTCAGCAGATCGTGCGAGAGACGGGCATAACGCCAATAGACAAATCCCTTCTCCAGCATGATGGCCAGAGCGATGATCGCCAGCAGAGACAACGGCAAAATAGTAAATCCGCCGACTTTTAGCGCGGTCCAGGTTGCTTGTAGTTCTTGCATGTTTATCTCCGAACGGGTGATATGTCCGCTTGTTAAATAGAATGGATTATAAGATGAAGACCGATACCGTTTTCGGTAAGATGGCTTGAGCGAAGCGCAACGGTCATGAGATATGAAGGATTGTGGCTACGGGTGACGGCTTATACCTTACTCTTCCTGGAAAAGCACTTATTCTCGCTTATTGTAGTTAGAAAATCATTTTCGCTCATTGTTGATGTGCATTTATCGATGTGGGATCATGAGCGCCATTTTCTTCCTCCTGAGGGAGGATTCTGGTCAGACTCTCGAACTGATTCTCACCTGCCAAGCTGTAAAATCTTACAGCTATTCACACGGCTTGTTTTAAGGTTTCATAGTACTGTTATTTCTCGGGGTTATTATCTGAGCCAACCAGGTTTCCAGGCAGCTCCGGATTTTCTTAATGATATTTCCATACAAAAGCCGGGCAAGAAGTGTTGCAGGCGCTTCGCAGATCCCATGTGGCACAGCCGACGCTATGCAAATACAGAATGCGTACACCAGACTTTCCGATAACCTCGATCAAAGTTTGACCGGGATTTGTCTTTTTGATGCTCAGACCTTGCATTTTCACTATCTGAATAAGGGTGCACGGCGCAATCTGGGCTATGACATGGATAGGCTGCCCATGATGACGCTATTTGACATTCAACCGGAACTGGACGAAGCGTCGTTCCGAACCATGATCAGTCCACTTGTAAATGGGGAGAAAGAGGCTCTGGTTTTCGAAACGATGCACTTGCGTGCCGACGGTACCCTTTACCCAGCCGAAGTCCACCTACAATGGGTTACGCAATCAGATTGCAGAGAATTTCTTGCAATTATGCTGGATATTACGAGTCGCCGCCGTGCCCAGCTAGCGTTGCAGGAAAATGAGGCGCGTTTTCGAATCATTGCCAATACGATCCCAACACTCTCATGGATATTGGAAACCGAGGGATCGAGATCCTGGCACAACCAGCGCTGGTATGACTACACAGGCACAACGCCGGAAGAAATGAAAGGTTGGGGCTGGCGCAGGGTGCATGATCCAGCGCTACTGCCTGTTGTAATAGAAAAATGGAACGAAGCAGTCTCCGCCGGGCAGGCGTTTGCCATGGAAGTTTCCCTACTTGGCGCGGATGGGCAATACAGGATATTCCTGACACGGGCGGAGCCGTTAAAGGATGCGAAAGGCCAGTGATGCAATGGCTTGGTACCAATACCGACGTAAACGATCAGAGATCGGAGAAGAAAGCGCGGCGCGCAACCGAAAAGCAGCTTCAGGTGGTGATGGAGAGCATGAGTGAAGGTCTTGTGATCTCCGATTCAAGCGGAAAATTACTGCATTGGAATCCGGCAGCACTGAGGATGCATGACATCAGTAATGCGGAAGAGGTCTTGACCAATCTACGCAGCTTTGCACGGCTCTATGAGTTATCCACTGTTGAGGGTGCCGTTTTGCCTATCGAACACCGGCCGTTAGCGCGCATTCTCGGGGGCGAGCAGCTGCATGATCTGGAGTTGCGTGTCAGGCGCCTGGATAGAGAATGGACGCGTATCTTCAGTTATTCCGGCGCAATTTTGCAGTGTGGCGATGACAAAGACCTGGCGTTTATGATGATCAAGGATATTACCGAACGTAAATATGCGGAAGAAGCGCTGCGGGATGCCAAGGTAAACCTCGAGCATAAAGTAAATGAGCGTACTGCTCAGCTCGTGGCCAAGAGCAAAGAGTTGGAAAATTTTTGTTATTCGGTATCGCATGATCTCAGGGCGCCCCTTCGCGGGATAGCAGGCTACAGCCGTCTTCTGTTTGAAAGTTATCACGAGTGTCTTGATGAGGAAGGCCGCGGTTTTCTGAAGAATATAGGTGTGGCAACAACGCACATGAGTAGTTTAATTGAAGATTTGCTCTCTTATTCAAAGCTTGAACGGCGAAAACTATCTACAACGGCCGTCAGGCTTTCCAGCTTCCTGCCCCAGCTATTGGACCAGTTCAAGGACAGCATTGAAAATGCGCGTCTAACGGTCAAAGTCGACGATTTGCGCATTAGCGCCGATCCGGATGGTCTCGCAATTGCATTGCGTAACCTGATCGATAACGCGCTCAAGTTTTCCAGGTTTGCCCCTGAACCGGCTATCGAAATTCTTGCTCAGCCTGCCGATGGCTACTGCATCCTCTCGGTTCGGGATAATGGAATTGGATTCGACATGCGTTTTTACCACAAGATTTTTGAAATATTCCAGCGCCTCCATCGAGCCGAAGATTACCCCGGAACGGGTATCGGACTTGCGATGGTACACAAGGCCATGGAACGGATGGGAGGACGCGTCTGGGCGGAAAGCGAGCTGGGCGGCGGCGCGGTTTTTTATCTCAAATTACCTCTATACAGTACCCCTACAGCAGTGATTCCGGCAGTTTCTGCGTCCGGTTAGCAACAACTATCGATGAATACTACGTTGCCGATCTTGCTCATTGAAGACAATCCAATGGATGTGGACCTGACCCAGCGTGCGTTTATTCGGCACAATTTGGCCAATCCCCTTGAAGTAATGCGTGACGGTCAGGAAGCAATTGATTTCGTGGCAGGCTGGAGAGCAGGAGATCCGGTGCCTTCCGTGATATTGCTCGACTTAAAGCTCCCGAAAATTTGCGGGCTGGAAGTCCTCAGGGTCATTCGGGCGCATCCCGATATCGGAACTGTCCCAGTCGTGGTTCTTACGTCCTCGGCTGAGGATGATGATATTCGTAAAGCCTATTTGCTGGGTGCAAATTCCTACATCGTGAAGCCGGTGGATTTTGAAAAATTCATCGATGTGGCGCGGCAGATCGAACTCTATTGGACAGTTCTCAATATGCATAGTTTTTCGAAGCCTGCATAATGAAAATTCTCTATCTGGAGGATAACGCTTTGGACGCAGGTCTGGTGCGGCTGGAGCTGGGGAAACGCGCGCCGGATATTCAACTGGATATCGTCGGGACATTGGCCGAGGCATTGGAACGGATCGAACGGTTCCATGAAATTTATGGAACCAGCCTGGAAACCCCGGCGATCGCGAGGGTGGGGGAGGATGCTTCACATCGCTACGATCTGATCCTGACCGATCTCAATCTTCCCGATGGCAGTGGCAGAACGTTGCTGGCACGGGTTCGCAGTCGGCGTTTGCCGCTCCCCGTCGTCGTGCTTACCGGTGCGAGCAACGAAGAAGTACTGGTTGAATTGCTCCGGGCCGGCGCGGATGATTACGTCATAAAACGTGACGGCTTCCTTGAAACGTTGGCTCTCGTGCTGCGTGCTGCATTCGACAAGTTTCGCACGGAAACCTATAGGAGAGCCGCTGCGCTGAGGGTTCTTTACGTCGAGCCTGATGCTGATGAATTCGATCTGGCCAAGCGAGAACTCGCTTCCATCGCGCCACACCTGCACATTGAGTCGGTTCAGACAGCAGGGCAGGTTTTTCAGCGTTTTGCGGCATCTGGTCCGGATGCCGCCATTGACGTTCTTCTACTTGATTATTATTTGCCCGGCGCCTCCGCCACCGATATTTTGAAGGAGCTGTGCCAGGTGCGTGGGTTTGACCTGCCGATCATTCTGGTTACAGGTTCCGGCGACGAGGAAATTGCGCGGCAGTCTCTCAAGCTGGGGGCCGCTGATTATGTGGTAAAAAGTGCGGGTTATCTTCAACGGTTGCCCACGGTCATTGAAAATGTCTGGCTCCGGGCCGAGTCAAATCGCAGAGAGCGGGTCTTGCTGGAGGAAAGGACCCGGCTTTCTCTTGCCACTGAAGCAGCCGCAATAGGTATTTGGGAGTGGAATACGGTTACCGGCAATATCATCTGGGATGATCGCATGTACGAGATTTATGGCGTTCCACGCGGGACCGCAATCACGTATGAAATCTGGCGATCCTACACTTATCCCGACGACTTGCCCGAGCAGGAAGCGCAATTAAAAAAAATCAGTGCGGAAAATGGACGGGCACAGCTTGATTTCCGGATTCTGCGCGGGCACGAAACCATACGTCATTTGCATATCGCCAAAGCGGTAAAATGGAGCACGAACTGTAACGAGTTGCGAATAGTAGGCACTGCCATCGACATCACGAAGCGCAAGCAGACCGAACTGGCAATTCAAGAGCATGCCATGCAGCAGGGCCTTATTGCAGCGTTCGGGCAACAGGCGCTCGCCAGCGCAAATCTTGACGAGCTATGGGATCAGGCTGCGGTGATTGTATCCCAGGGCCTGAACATCGATTTTTGTAAAGTCCTCCAGCTTGCGCCGGATTTACGTTCTTTTGTACTCAAGGCGGGTTCAGGTTGGCAAGCCGGCTGGATAGGCCGCAAAATATCATTCACCTACGAAAACAGTCAGAACCGGTTTGTTCTCGCGAGTCACCAACCGGTGATCGTAGGGGATTTCCACTCCGAGACCCGTTTCAAGCCTTCGAATATTTTGCGAAATCACGGCATCCGTAGTAGTGCCGATGTGCTTATCTCGGGCGCTGGCGGCCCCTACGGTGTATTGGGAGCCTATTCACGTGAAGCGCTCCGCTTCACGTCGAGTAGTATCAATTTCTTGCAGAGCCTGGCCAATATCATTGCAACTGCTATCGACCGCAAAGCTACGGAGGAGCGCCTCACCTATCTGGCCCAGTTCGACCCGCTGACGGAGTTGCCCAACCGGAGCCTTTTCCTCGATCGCCTCAGGCGGGCAATGGAGCATGCGCAGCGCAATCGATGCCGGGTAGGTGTGGTATTCGCTGATCTGGATCGCTTCAAGATCGTTAACGACACGATGGGCCACAGCACCGGCGATAAATTACTGGTTCAGGTTGCGCAACGGCTGCAACGATGCGTGCGCTCATGCGATACGGTTGCGCGATTGGGTGGGGACGAATTTGCATTCATTCTGACCGATCTGGCTCAAGCCGAAGATGCAACCTTGGTTGCAGAAAAGGTAATTACTGCGCTCTCGCTGCTCTTCGAATTGGAAGGGCAGGAAATTTACATTTCAGCGAGTCTTGGAATCAGCATTTATCCCGGAGATGGCACGGATGCGGATGGATTGCTCAGGAACGCCGACACCGCGATGTTCCAGGCAAAAGAACAGGGCCCAGCCACTTATCGGTTCTATCTGCCGCAGATGAATGAGCGCGCAGTAGCCCGCCTGAAAATTGAAACCCAGCTTCGTGGCGCACTCGCGCGGCGCGAGTTCGTGCTGCACTATCAGCCGAAGGCAAGTTTGGTTAGTGGTGAAATCACCGGTTTTGAGGCGCTGTTGCGCTGGCAGCATCCAACGCATGGGCTCGTGCCGCCGCTTCAGTTCATCTCGGTGCTCGAGGATACAGGGCTGATTGTTTCAGTTGGCGAATGGGTAGTGCGAACAGTCTGTGAGCAGATAAAAACGTGGCAGAATCAAGGGCTTTCCTTGTATCCGATAGCGGTTAATCTGTCGGCACGACAGTTTCAGCAGCAAGACCTCGATTCGTGTGTGGGAGAGACTTTGCAGATCACCGGAATTGATCCCCATTTGCTGGAATTCGAACTGACTGAATCGATATTGATGAAAGAAGCTGAAACAACCGCCAATGCGCTACAAAATCTGAAAGCGTTCGGTGTGCAGATATCGATGGACGATTTTGGTACGGGTTACTCAAGTCTTGCCTACCTCAAGCGGTTTCCGCTCGACGTAATCAAGATTGACCGCGCATTCATTCGGGATGTTACCACTGATCCGGACGACGCAACCATCGCCGTGGCGATGATCAAACTGGCCCACAGCCTGGGGCTGAAGGTGGTAGCCGAAGGCGTTGAAACGAGGGCGCAACTTGATTTCCTGATAAAACACGGTTGCGATGAAATGCAAGGCTTCTATTTTTCGCAGCCCCTTCCGCTCGAGAGCGCATCCCAAGCGCTTATTAAAGGTTATCGGATACCGATGAGCAACGGGTCGCTGCATGAAAGATAAGCTTGCGGCTTACCGTCAGTAGCGCTCTCGTCTCAGGTTTGACCGCCCCTGATTGCTATAAAGTCCTTTCCCTATTACGCGATATTTGTTAACTTAACTGCGCGCAAATTCCCAATCCGCGGGGGGCGGATGAATCTTTTGGCAGATAATGACAAATGAAAAAAATTATCCTGGTGATTTGCCTCATGTTCGCCTTTACTGGTGGGGCTTTTGCACAGAAGGGGGAGTTGAATCTTAGATCGCATTCAGTCCTGGTTATGGACGCTCAGCATGGGCATATCCTTTTTAACAAAAATGCCGATAACGTAATGCCGATCGCTTCTATTACGAAACTCATGACAGCAATAGTTGTGCTTGATGCGAAATTGCCTCTGGATGAGGAAATCGTCATTGAAGCCGCTGATATCGATGTTATCAAAAATACCCGGTCTCGCTTGCGCGTGGGGGGAAGCCTCACTCGCCAGGAAATGCTGCGGCTGGCATTGATGTCTTCCGAGAACCGTGCTGCGGCGGCGCTGGGGCGCACCTATCCCGGAGGCATCAACGCATTCGTCGCTGCAATGAATATGAAGGCATTCGAGCTCGGCATGGGCAACAGTTATTTTGTCGATTCTACCGGACTGAATAGTGCCAACGTTTCCACTGCGCGTGATCTCGCAAAAATGGTGAGTGCCGCACATGACTACGATGTCATTCGTGAATTTTCGACTACCGCTGCGCATGCGGTGGCGTTCACGGATGAAGACCGTAGCATGCAATTCGTCAATTCCAACCGCCTGGTGAGTAGCGGGAGTTGGGATATTGATTTATCGAAAACGGGCTTTCTCAGTGAGGCCGGGCGCTGTCTTGTCATGCGGGCTAACATAACGGGAAAAGCAATTATCATTGTATTGCTTGATTCCTGGGGAAAGAATTCGCGTATCGGTGACGCCAACCGCATCAAGAAATGGATGGAGATCGGGTTCACTCGTAAAGTTCGGGGGTAATATATTTAGGAGGGCCATTTAAGGTGGGTAACGCTTGGCATATATCTGGGCCTCGGTCTTAAAGAAGTTTTTTGATACAAGCCCGGAAAAAGTTTCTGTCCTACTATCTTTAACTCTGCATGGGGCCGCGCTTCAATGTGCGCTGATGCTGGGGTATCGCGCGGATATCGGGTATTCAGGCGGAATACAGGGTCGGCGCATGATTTTTTTCCAGGTAGGGCATTGCGTAGTACCAGGAAGCGAGCAGTCACCCGGGAAGGAACTGTCATGCAATTACAACTGATTGTCGCGCTCATCATTGTTTTTCTGATTGTTATGTTCGCGGTTCAGAACGCTGTGGCGGTAAGCGTCGTATTCTTTCTGTGGCGCATCGACGCGTCGCTTTCCTCTGTGATTGCTGCTTGCTTCGGCCTTGGAACGCTCATCGGTGCATTAATTACTGTTCCCACGTTGTTGCGTGAGCGAATTCTGATAAGCCGCCTGCGTAAACAAGTCGAAATATTGCGCGCGGAGAATGACAGCCTGAATGGGCTGAAGAAAGACGAATCTGCACTACCGTATGGGTACTAATTTATAGCCGCGAGCCCAACGGTAATATCGATTATCCGGTTTAACCTAAATCCGGTAGTAGCGGCCTCACCCGGAAGGTAAGCGTCAAATAATATGAAATATTGTTATTAATCATAACACTGATCTATTAAATGAGCGGTCAACTACCGGATTTAGGTTTAAAGCAGGCGAAACGCAAGAATGGCGATGATCGTGGGTGGAAGCGCGGCTGCCAACAAGCCTAAGGGATGTATTGCTCCATCTCTGAATGAACCTTTCAATATGGAAAAGCCTGCCGGGTTCGGCGCATTAGCAATGACTGTGAGACCTCCGCCGGTAACGGCGCCGGCAACGAGCGAATATCGGAACTCTGTACTCGTGCCTTCCAGGAGAGAACCCAGATAAGTGAGCGCTGCATTGTCGGTGATTGCTGTAAGTAGAGTTGCGCCAAAAAAAAGCACAGTGCTGTCCATGTCGATCAGCAAGGGCTGCAGCCACCACTTCTGTTGTCCCCCAAGGACGACCAGTCCGGCAAGGAAAAAAGCGACCAGCAACCCTTCGCGCAGAATCAGCCGGTCCTGGTAGCGTTCATAGGCGCTTGCAAAGCCCAGGAAGAAGAGCAGCAACCCCATGAACACGACAGGGTGATGCGCAAACACCACCACGCCTACCAGAAATACGATGTGCACAAGTACTACGGGTGATGGGACCTTGGCATGCGTAGCGCGCGCTTCACTTTTCAACCCCGATAATTCGCGTCGAAACAATAAAGTGACGACCAAGGCATTCACCAGCACGCCAATCGCCGCCTTCCAGCCAAATGTAGTAAACATGAAGGCGGTGTCCCATCCCCATTTGCCCGCCACCATGAGTACCGGCGGTGCGGCAAAGGATGTCATCGTTCCGCCGATAGAAATGTTGACGAACAGCACGCCGAGGGTAACATACTTGAGCCGGGTGGAAATCCCCTTGGAATAATAACGCTCAAGCAGAATCAGTCCGGCTAACGTCATGGCGCCCGGTTCGGTGATAAATGAGCCCAGCAGAGGAACAAACGATAATGTGACGAAGTAAAATGCGCTGCCTTCCGGCCAGGGGATGAGCCTCGCAAGCGCTTTTACGTTGAGCATGGCGAACTGCAGGATCGGGCGGGTGCCGGCGATGACCATGATGGCGAACACGAACATCGGCTCGGTAAAGCTCTGTCGATCGAGGTAAGCGATGGCGGCGTGCTTGCCGTCCGTGACAAACATCATGATGACGAGGATCATGGCCCAAAAGCCGAAAACAACCTCGACCTCACCGAGAAAATGCCAGATGCCTGCGTGGGCGGGGTGGCTATGCGCCAGTTGCTCGAAATATTTCGTCGAGAAAGTGTGAATCAGCGCAATGCCAAACAGTATTGCGCTGATTATCTCGATGGGGGCGGGGTCCAATTCGTTTTATTTCATCGCATCAAGGTTGGCTTTTGCATCAGCATTTCCCTGGGCGGCGGCTTTCGCGAACCATTCTTTGGCTTTATCGGTATCCCTGGCTATCCCTTCCCCGGAAAAGTACATCACCCCAAGATTGTTCTCAGCATCGACATTGCCCTGATCAGCGGCCTTTTGAAATAACTCCACCGCTTTGACCGGATCTTTGGCGACACCTTCGCCATTCGCATACATCAGCCCGAGGTTGAATTGGGCATCCGCGTATCCCTGCGCAGCGGATCGATGAAACCAGGCAGCAGCCGTAACAGGATCATTACTCAGGATTTTGCCGGATGAATCCTTGGATATGGCTTCCCCCGTGTAGTACATGACGCCAAGTCCGTTTTGCGCTTTGGCATTGCCAGCCTCGGCATCTTTCCTTAATTGCAGGAATTTTTCTTCTGGCGTCGCTTCATTCTCGGAACCGGCCGGCATGATTTCCTTTAATATCGCCGATTTTTCTTCAGGGGTCAGCTCATTTTCCAGTATGCTCGGAATTTGTTTTTCCGATGTAAACTCATCCGGAAGCCGGGTCTGTGCTTCTGTTTTGGCGGCGGTCTCTGGCGCTTTCTCGCCGCACCCGGCAAGCATGAGCATGGGTACTGCGAGTAACGTAACAATAAGGATATTCATCGATTATTATGTCCTGTCAGGTCCCGTCCAGGCTGGTTAAGCGGTTGTGGAGTCAGAGGCAAATGGGCTTCAGCTTCATAAGCTGTAATACATATCAAACTCGACCGGATGGGTGGTCATGCGAAATCGTGTCACTTCTTCCATCTTGAGTTCGATGTAGCCATCAATCATATCATTCGAAAACACGCCACCCCGGGTAAGAAAGTTGCGATCCTTATCCAGGCTATCCAGCGCCTCATCCAGCGAGACACAGGGGTTGGGAATCCTGGCGGCTTCCTCGGGTGGAAGGTCATAAAGATTCTTGTCCATGGGGTCACCTGGATGAAGCTTGTTCTGGATGCCGTCCAGTCCAGCCATCATCAATGCGGTGAAAGCGAGATAGGGGTTGGCGGTAGGATCGGGAAAACGCACTTCAACGCGCCTTCCTTTGGGACTGTTGGCGTAAGGAATGCGCACCGCGGCGGAACGGTTGCTTACCGAATAAGCAAGGTTGATCGGTGCTTCAAAACCGGGAACCAGGCGTTTATAGGAGTTGGTGCCCGGATTGGTTATAGCGTTCAATGCCTTGGCGTGCCTGATAATGCCGCCTATATAATACAACGCCATTTCCGATAGTCCCGCATAACCATTTCCGGAAAATAGATTTTGTCCGCCTTTCCAGATCGACTGATGCACATGCATTCCGGAACCATTGTCGCCGACGATGGGTTTCGGCATGAAAGTCGCTGTTTTTCCGTAGGAGTGTGCGATGTTGTGCACGACATATTTGAATACCTGGGTCCAGTCGGCGCGCTTCACCAGGCTGCTGTACTTGGTGCCTATTTCACACTGTCCGGCAGTTGCGACTTCATGATGGTGTACTTCGACTTCGATACCCAGTTCTTCCAGTGCAAGGCACATGGCCGAACGAATATCATGCAAGGAATCAACCGGAGGAACGGGAAAATACCCACCTTTTATACCCGGACGGTGCCCGGTGTTCCCCCCCTCGTATTTTAGCGCCGAGCTCCAGGCTGCTTCCTCGGACTCGATCTTTACCGAGCAGCCGGACATGTCAGCGTGCCAGATAACGGAGTCAAAGATGAAGAATTCCGGCTCAGGGCCGAAATAGGCGATGTCGCCAATACCCGTCGATTTAAGATAAGCTTCGCCGCGTTTTGCCAGCGAGCGGGGGTCGCGGTCATAGCCTTTGCCGTCGGAAGGCTCCACCACATCACAGGTCATGAACAGCGTCGCCTCGTCCATGAACGGGTCCATTTTTGCCGTGTCGGGGTCGGGTATCAGTAGCATGTCTGAGGCATGAATGCCTTTCCAGCCCGCAATGGAGGAACCATCGAACGCGTGACCATCCTCCAGCTTGTCCGCGTCGACGGCATGGGCAGGAAGCGTTACATGCTGTTCTTTGCCACGGGTATCGGTAAATCTTAAATCAACGAACCTGACTTCGTTGTCCTGGATCATTTTCAGAACATCGGGTACAGCCATATTTCTCTCCATGAAGACTGCCTTGAATTGAAGCGCATAAGCACAAAGGTAACATTATATCAGCAGGAGCGTCTCCGTTTTTTCAACATGACGAGCCGAACATGCCCGGGGCCCGGCATTTTCCGAAAAGATGCGTGGGGATCCCGGGCCCCGCCGTGATGCTCGCTATGAAGCCTATTCAGCACATAAAGTTTTAGGTAAACACCCGCTTGAAAATGGATTACCATTGCATTTTAATCCGTTATTTCGGGAAACCATATGGAAACCATTGCTGCAATACTAGAGAGGGCGCAACAGCGCGCCAGGGAAATGGATTTGCCGTACGAAGGTGCACTGTTGCCCGGTGAAGCGCTTGATCTGCTGCAGGAAGCGCCTGGTGCCAAATTGGTGGACGTGCGCTCCAGAGCCGAATGGGATTGGGTAGGGAGAATACCGGGCGCGGTTGAAATCGAGTGGCAGTCCTATCCCGGCATGCGGCCCAACGCCAGTTTCCTGGACTATCTTTCCAGTCAGGTGGACAAGGAATCGCTGGTGATGTTCATCTGCCGCAGCGGAGGCCGCTCACATCAGGCTGCGGCTACCGCCACCGAATCGGGCTATGCAAATTGTTATAACATTCTCGAAGGCTTTGAGGGCGAGAAAGACGCCACCGGCCACCGCGGTACCAAGGGGGGTTGGAAAGCGGCGGGGTTACCATGGATACAGGGTTGAGCAAAGGGACCAACAAACCAGCGTTGGATCAGAATTCTCCGAGTTCGATTTTGAGAAATCGAAGGGGTTCAGTTCAGGCTCCTGACCATTTGACCATTCCCGAATAAGCTGTGATCAGCACAATGATTCCGAATCCGATGCGATACCATGCAAACACGGTGAAATCATGGTGACTGATAAAGCGCAATAGTCCGCGTACAGCTAATAATGCGCTGATGAAGGACGCCACGAAGCCGATAAAAAATACGCCGATATCGTCGAAATGGAGAATATCCCGATTTTTGAAAATATCGTAGAAGGTGGCCGCGAACATAACGGGTATTGCCAGGAAAAAAGAGAACTCGGTAGCGGCCTTGCGTGATAAGCCGAAAAAGAGTCCGCCAATAATCGTTGCACTTGAGCGCGAGGTACCCGGTATCAAGGCCAGACATTGCATTAATCCGACCTTCAGCGCGTGTTTCCAGTCGATATCTTCCACCCGTTCAACATCCACCACGTGTTTCCTGCGCTCGGCCCACAGGATTAGAATTCCGCCGATTATAAATGCCATTGCCACGGGTACTGGATGAAACAGATATTGCTTGATGGTTTTAATGAGCAATAAGCCCAAAATCGCAGCGGGCAGAAACGCGATGAAAAGATTGAGCACGAAGCGGTTTGCATCCTGACGCGAACCCACATCCGCGACTACGCTACGAATCTTGACGCGATATTCCCAGCATACCGCCAGAATGGCGCCCAGTTGAATGACAATCGTGAATACTTTTCCTTTGTCGTCATTGAAGTCGAGCAGATCGCCCGCCAGGATGAGATGGCCGGTAGAGGAAATGGGGAGAAATTCGGTCAGGCCTTCGATAATGCCGAGGATCAGGGCCTTGAGGAACAGAAACCAGTCCATATGTGATTATCCGGCCAAAAGAATTAAGCGCCGGACAAGCACGAGCGGATGCGGGTAAGTCAAGGTGTTACCAGGCAACGGGTTTTCCCAAGGGCGGCGTAGTGGTCGCGATTAACCGGGTGAATATTTTTGTCGGGCATTATCGCATCGAAGCCCGCTTCAGGCTTAAAAATACTTCTTGAGGTTGCCATAAAGACGATCAGAGAATAATTTAGAGGAGACCGCTCGATTTCCGTTTTCCCGGGAAAGCCGAGCGCTTCCTCTTCCTATTTAACGGTTGGCTCTATGGCAGGATGAGTGCAATACGCCATCACTATTACAGTTTGCTGTAAATCTCCGTCCCTTTTGCCACAAATTCGACCGCTTTTTCTTCCATGCCTTTTTTCAACGCCTCATTTTCGCTAACACCTTTCTGTGCGGCAAAATCGCGAACGTCCTGGGTTATTTTCATCGAGCAGAAGTGGGGGCCGCACATGGAGCAAAAATGGGCAAGTTTAGCGCCTTCCTGCGGCAGGGTTTCGTCATGGAACTGCTTTGCCTTGTCGGGATCGAGACCAAGGTTGAACTGATCATTCCAGCGAAACTCGAAGCGGGCTTTTGAAAGTGCATTATCGCGAATCTGCGCACCAGGGTGGCCCTTCGCCAGGTCTGCCGCGTGAGCAGCAATTTTATAAGTGATAATCCCATCTTTTACATCATCCTTATCCGGCAGGCCAAGGTGCTCTTTTGGCGTAACATAACACAGCATTGCCGTGCCATACCAGCCGATCATGGCGGCGCCGATAGCGGATGTAATATGATCGTAGCCAGGTGCAATGTCGGTAGTGAGCGGCCCCAACGTATAGAACGGAGCCTCGGCGCAGTATTTCAACTGCATATCCATATTTTCCTTGATCAGGTGCATGGGAACATGGCCCGGACCTTCGATCATCACCTGCACGTCATGTTTCCAGGCGACCTGTGTTAATTCGCCGAGGGTTTTCAGTTCCGCAAACTGGGCTTCATCGTTGGCATCGTGAATCGAACCGGGACGCAGACCATCTCCCAGGGAAAAGCTCACGTCATATGCCTTCATGATTTCGCAGATTTCTTCGAAGCGGGTATACAAAAAACTTTCCCTGTGATGCGCGAGACACCACTTGGCCATGATGGAGCCGCCGCGCGAAACGATGCCGGTCAGACGTTTTGCCGTCATTGGAACATAGGCGAGCAGCACGCCGGCATGGATGGTGAAATAGTCCACGCCCTGCTCAGCCTGTTCGATCAGCGTATCGCGAAAAATTTCCCAGGTGAGGTCTTCCGCTTTGCCATCGACTTTTTCCAGCGCCTGATAAATTGGCACTGTGCCGATGGGAACGGGGCTGTTGCGGATTATCCACTCACGAGTTTCATGAATATTTTTTCCGGTGGAAAGATCCATTACCGTATCTCCGCCCCAGCGGATAGCCCAGGTCATTTTCTCGACTTCTTCCTGGATGCTCGAACCCAGTGCCGAATTACCGATGTTCGCATTGATTTTTACCAGAAAATTGCGGCCGATGATCATCGGTTCGGATTCGGAATGGTTAATGTTGGCAGGAATGATGGCGCGACCCCGGGCGATTTCATCGCGTACGAATTCCGGCGTGATATGCTGGGGCAGAAAGGCGCCGAAATCCTGCCCGGGATGCTGGCGTGTGAGTAATTCCCGGTGCTGATTACCCAGGTGCTCGCAACGTTGATTTTCACGTATGGCTACATACTCCATTTCCGGCGTTATGATGCCTTGACGCGCATAATGCATTTGCGTGACATTCGCTCCGGCCTTGGCACAGCGGGGCTGGCGCTTCAAATCAAAGCGCATTTCAGCGAGCTTGGGGTCGGCCAGGCGCTGCTTGCCATAAGCGGAAGCGGGACCGGAGAGAATTTCCGTGTCGCCCCGCTCGTCGATCCATTTTTCGCGTAAGGGCGCCAAGCCGGAACGGATGTCGATGTTTATCGCCGGATCCGTGTATGGACCAGAAGTGTCGTAAACATAAATTGCCGGGTTTTGTTCCGCACCCATGCTGGCAGGCGTGTCGGATTGGCTGATTTCCCGCATCGGCACTTGAATATCAGGGCGGGAGCCATGTACATAAATTTTTCGGGATTCAGGCAGAGGCTTGACCGCCCCTTCGTCCACATGGGCTGTTTTGCTCGAAAAGGGCAAAGGAATTTGTGCGGCATTTAAAACGGTTGCATTCATAATACGCTCCTTTAGCGCCGTAAAGGAGCGGGATAGTCACATCCCAGCTTCCCTACGGCGGCATTATCCGTGTCAGGTAGTAAGGGACTGTCTCACCAGTTTCCGGCGTTTCCGGAAAGGACCCCTAGCTGCTGCTGTGAAGCTAATGGAAATGTGGAATAATTGCAAGTCTGGGACGATATTTTATATAAAGGCTGGACATGGATCTTGAACAAAACCGTTTTAACATGATAGAACAGCAAATTCGTACATGGGAAGTGCTGGACCAGGAAGTTCTCAAATTATTGTTCGAGCTGCGGCGCGAGGAATTCGTCCCGGCGGCTTACCGCTCCCTTGCATTCGTGGACATGGAAATTCCGCTGGGATATGGTGAAGTAATGCTTGCCCCAAAAATGGAAGCGCGGATTTTGCAGGAATTGCAAGTAAAAAAAACCGACAGGATTTTGGAGGTAGGCAGTGGCAGTGGATACTTGACCGCATTGCTGGCAACCAAGGGCGAATTTGTTTGCAGCGTGGAAATTGTGCCGGAACTGAAAGCCATGGCGGAAAAAAATCTCCAGGCGCACGGAATAGCCAATGTAATCCTGGAGAATGGAGATGCCGCCCGCGGCTGGCCCCGGCATGGGCCTTACGACGTGATCGTACTGACGGGATCGACTCCGGTTTTACCGGAGGCTTTCCAAAAAAGCCTCAAAACCGGTGGACGCCTGTTCGCGGTGACAGGCGATGCTCCGGTCATGCAAGCTGTGCTCGTCACTTGTGTGGTTCAAAAGGAAAAAGCGGGCGTATATAATACAGTCGGTTTGTTTGAAACCTGTATTTCCCCGCTCAGAAACGCGATGCAGCCTGAGAGATTTACATTTTGATCTTACGGCCCAATCCATGAATTACAAGTCCGCCTGGCTGATCTAGCTCAACCGCGTTCAATCGGTCGATAGCTCTTTTTTCGTCCAAGAGTTAGACAATCTGGAATCAAAGTGAAAATTCGGCAATACATTTATGCATTACTGATTGCAGGAGCAGCTTTACATACTCCAATCCACGCGGCCGACCTGATGGAAACCTATCGTCAAGCGCTGGAAGAGGACGCGCTATATAGCGCCGCGCGTGCTGCCCACATGGCGGCGCAGGAAAGGCTGCCGCAGGGTCGAGCCGGACTGCTTCCCACTCTCTCGCTTGCGTTTGTGAAGCGGAGGCAATTCATAGATATAGGCAACGTCAGCAGTATCGCGCCTGTCGGGACGGTTGGAACGGTGAGGCCGTCTGAAGTGATTATCGATAACCAGAGCCTGACTATCACGGCAACCCAGCCAATTTATCGCAAGGAAAATTTCGTAATCTATGAACAGTCCAAGCTTCAGGTTGCTCAGGCGGACTCACAGTTCATCATTGCAGCACAGGATCTGATCCTCCGGGTCGCCCAGGCATATTTGGACATCCTCACCGCCCAAGTGAATCTGGAGGTGGCAGAGGCCCAGAAGAAAGCGATCTCGGAGCAGCTTGAGCAGGCCAAGCGCAACTTTCAGGTGGGTACGACGACTATCGTCGATACTTACGAAGCCCAGGCCCGTTTCGATCTGACTACATCTCAGGAAATCGCTGCAAAGAACCAGTTGGAGGTGGCGCAGCGCACTCTGCAACAGATTATCGGACGTATGCCCGATGAACTCGTGCGCCCGAAAGACACTACTTTCGAGTTGCTCAACCTGAAGTACGCAAACATGCAGGATTGGATTACCGTAGCTGAACAGAATAACCTTGCGCTGAAAGTACAGCAATCGGTATATGAAATCGCAAAACAGGACGTGGAACGAGCCAAGGCAGGGCATTATCCCACGCTGGACCTGGTCGCCATATACAGCGACCAGAAAGGTGTGGGCGGTACAATCACCGGCCGGCCAATTGACCTGACCTCAAAAGAAATAGGGATTCAAGTCAGCTTTCCGTTGTTTCAGGGTTTCGCTGTGCAATCGCGGGTGCGTGAAGCCCTGGCTATCCAGGAAAGAGTGTTCCAGGAACTGAACAATACCCGACGCAACAGCGTTCTGCAGGTGAGCCAGCAGTACCTGAACGTTACCAACGGTATTGCCCAGGTAAAAGCGCTAAAGCAGGCGCTGCTATCCAGCCGGAGTCAGCTGGACTCCACCAAGCTCGGGCAGGAGGTTGGCGTGAGAACGGAGGTGGACGTATTAAATGCTCAGCAGCTATATTATTCGGCCCGCCGGGATCTCGCCCAGGCGAGAAATAACTTTCTCATGTCGAAATTGAGATTGGAGGCCGAGGCAGGAGAATTGGACGAGGATGACTTGAGGGAGGTAAACCAGGCATTATTGCAATAACCTCTTCAAACCCCTTTTTAAATGAGGTTCTTGAGCGCAGGACCCCTCACGGCGTTGACGCGCAAGTGGTTGAGTGTTAGATTTTCTCAAAAGGAGAGGTTGCAAGTCGTTTTTGGTTTATTGATGGATCATTGCATTGTTCTGATGCCTGAACCGGCTACCCACCAGGAACTGCATTTTTGGTTGAGGCATGGCAGTACCATGCCTTGTGGCGGTAAGCTTGCAGCAATGAACGCAGGAAAACTCCAGCTCGAATTCTCCGTAACATATCATCAACCCATTATTTTGCCTGGGCATATCGGCCTAATTCAAGCGGAACGGACGTGATCTTCCACAACGCCCGTTGTCGCGCCGTTGTACCTTCAAATTGAATATACGTAGCGTGATGGCTACCGAGGCCAACCATGAGCGAGCCAGCCGTATCTGATACATACCGGGGTCAGCCGTCTATCCTTTCGACTGGCGACAGGCCCTCGGGCATTCGAGACGCCCGCCCGACGGAAGCCGTCAAAGGCGTGCTGGATGCAAAAACTTTTGGCGCAATCGAAACGGACCAATTATTCGATTCCCTTAACCATGCTGTCACCCATGCCGGGCAATCTGTGCTTTACCGGTCCCTGGCTCAGCCGGGGACGGATGCCGAAGTGATACGCGGGAAACACGAGGCATTGCGCGAACTGGAATCGGATCCCAGCCTTTACAAAGCCTTGCGGCATTTCGTGGAGACCATGGCGGGAGGAGAACAATGTCTTTATCAATTGCTATACGGTACGTTTACCGGTGGGCTCGCCATCGCTAATTCCGGAGCCGGTAAAGATGAGATGGAATTTAGCGGTTACGGTTATCATCAATTCGTTGATGGTACCGCTTTTGTCATCGATATGGTCGATGCAATGCAAACCCTGCCACAGCCGAAGAGCGCGTATCTGCAGGGCTTATTCGATGCGATTCGCGATTTTGGAAACACGCGCACTTATTCCCTGATGCGCGGACCGGTCTATTCTGTGGACGGGAAGTTCAAGACCAGGGACGAAAAACCACCTTATCTGCCAATCCTGCGCTTTAGGCCTTCGATGATTAAACCCCTTCCGATGTTCGGGGCGTTGGGTGCGATAGGCGCAGCGCTTTATTTCTTTCAGAGCTTGCTGGCCGGCTTTGGCATTTCTTACCTAAGCTACGGAATACTTGTGCTGGCGGTACCGGTGCTGCCGGTCCTCCTGATAGCCATTGCCGCGTCCGATCGCGATTCAGTCATATATCCGCTGCGCAAGCTGTTCAAGAACAGCGCCGAGTTGGCGCGTATGCTGGAGACGCTGGGGCTGATCGATGAACTCTTGGCATTTCATCATTATTCGCACACGTTTGGCGGGAAGATGGTGCTGCCGGAGATATTGGAACGCGAACGCCATTTCCTTAGTGTTACCGAAGCCAGAAACCCGTTACTTGCCAAAGCGAATCCCGACTATGTGCCAAACGACATTCTACTGAACGATACCGGACGGCTACTGGTAATCACAGGGCCGAATAGTGGCGGTAAGACCGCTTACTGTAAAACAGTGGTCCAGATTCAGCTACTGGGGCAGATCGGTTGTTACATTCCTGCAGCAGCGGCGCAGATGGTACTGGCGGAACATATTTTTTACCAAGTGCCAGATCCGGGCCGTCTGGATGAGGGCATAGGACGCTTTGGCCATGAACTGAAGCGTACGCGCGAGATTTTCTTCAGCGCCACGCCCGACAGCCTCGTCGTGCTCGATGAGCTGTCGGAAGGGACGACGTTCGAAGAGAAAATGGAGCTTTCCGAGTATGTCCTCGCTGGTTTTTACAAACTTGGAGCAAGCACACTGCTTGTCACGCATAACCATGAATTATGCGACCGCTTGCAGGAAAGGGGAATGGGCCGCTACCTTCAAGGAGAGTTTCTTCCTGAAGGGCCCACCTATCGTTTGATTCCGGGTGTATCCACTGTAAGCCATGCCGACCGCGTGGCCGCTGCCCTAGGTTTCAGCAAGGAAGATGTGGAGAAACACCTTACGACCCGGCGTATATGAGCGCAAGGCAAAGGACTGTTTTTGTGTTAGATGTGTTGATGCAGATATGTGAGTGTGCTTTGATCTTTTCGTTGCGTTATCTATTTTTGAGTTACACCTTCAATCGCCCGATCTGAATTCGATATGGGGTGTAAAAGCTGTGGAGCTACCGCAACAATGCAGTTTCGAACGTTGTTTATAAATTTTGGACCAACTGCGCTGACTGGGTGTCAGCCATGCTGAAGTCATTGGTTACAGGCGCGAATGGATTCGTGGGTTCGGCAGTTGCGCGCTGTTTGCTTAACGCAGGCCACGAGGTGCGGTGCCTGGTCAGGCCGGGAAGTGATCGTAGAAATCTCTATCAACTACCTGTTGAGATCTCGGAAGGTGATCTGCGCTCTGCCCCATCACTAAAACGTGCGGTCGCAGGTTGTGATAATTTATTTCATGTTGCCGCCGATTATCGGCTCTGGGTTCCGAATCCTGAAACCATGTACGACATCAACGTGAAGGGAACTCAGGCGCTGATACTGGCTGCTGCTGAAGCGGGAATGAGACGCATGGTATACACCAGCAGCGTGGCGACCCTGGGAACGAGCCAGGATGGCGTCCCTGCAAACGAGGACACGCCCTCGAGCCTCCTGGCCATGAATGGGCACTACAAGCGATCCAAATTCATGGCGGAACAGGTCGTTCAGCGGATGACCGATGAGCATAAACTGCATTTACTCATAGTGAATCCGTCTACGCCGATGGGGCCGCGCGACATAAGGCCCACGCCGACAGGGCGTATAGTCGTTGACACGTTGCGCGGCCGTATGCCGGCCTATGTGAATACCGGCTTGAACGTCGCTCATGCCGATGACATTGCACGGGGCCACCTGCTGGCCTATGCGCATGGAAAACCCGGAGAGCGTTATATCCTGGGAGGCGAAAACATGACCTTGCTGCAAATATTGCAAGCAATAGACAAGATTAGCGGAAAGCGGAAAAAGCGAGTCAGCCTTCCCGTCAAACTGATTCTCCCCGCTGCCTGGTTAATGGAAAAAATGGCAATGGTCACGAATGTTGAGCCGCGCGCGACAGTGGACAGCCTGCGAATGGCCAAACAAAAGATGTTTTACTCCAGCGACAAGGCCATACGTGAATTGGGTTACCAGTACCGGCCGGCGGCGGAAGCGCTTGAAGATGCGATGAATTGGTTTCTGGCCAATGGTTATTGCGGATAGATCTTTTCAGGCATTGCAAGCTCCTCGGTACAAGTCAGTCGAATAATGCACGAATCATTATCTTCCGAGCCAAAACGCTGCATGGCTTCGGTGCCACCGAACCCTGGTTGTTTGCAGAGATGCTGCCACCATGAGCAGCACTCTGCAGGGTAAAGACAGGTTCAAAATGTGGTGGCGCTGGCGCCTTGCCCATCTGCTAAAGGTTTGCCATTGCTGGCTTTCGTCTTAGTCTTGCTTTTGAACTTGAGCGGGGTGAAGCGGGCGGCGGTTACCTCCTGTTCCGGTAGCTCAACGAATACGGTCACCACCGATTCTGGTGAAACGACGAAGTCCCCCGTTCCTTTCAATATATTATTACCCGCCGGTTCCAGCTTGACCGAGATCTTGTTTTCGTCTTGCCGGTTTGAACGGTTGCCTTGCCTGCACCCCCTTCGGTGCTGAGATTACGGTCGGCATGATCCATTACATAGAGTACGATTTCCTTATCCTTGGCGACAAGCTCCAGATGATACGGACCGGCCATGCGCGTTTGCCCGCCGTGAGCCGACTCCTTGAAATCGAAATATTCCTCGGTATGGGCGCCGGCAGGTAAGGCAATAGCAAAAGCAAAAGCAAAAGCAGATCCAAACAGAATGGTAGATATGAACTTATTCATCTTGATTCTCCTTGATAATTGAAATAAGTCGTTAATGTCCATCACTGATGCTCTGTAGCGCCAACGTATTACGGATAATAAATGCTGCCGACACGATTCTTCATTGCGCACCCTTCCTGCTCCGGTCAACCTGAGCCGCCGTAACCAGGGTGCCCCGATTACCCCATGCGTTGCGGATATATGACAAGACCAGCGCAACCTCCTCATCACGCAGGATTTGCGCAAACGGTGGCATGCCATAAGGTCGCGGATTGCTTGCGATGACGGGTGCGTAGCCACCATTGAGAATGCTGCGAATTGCATTAATCGGGGAGGCCAGTGTGATGCCGCGGTTTCCCGCCAGCGCCGGATAAGTGCCGGGGGCGCCCTGCCCCAAATTTCCATGACAATCCTGACAGTGCGTCTCGTAGATCTCGCCGCCTTGGCGGAGCAGCGTGTCGACTTCTTCCGTCAGCGCAGGGGCTATGCCTCTGGAGCGGGGACCGGTCTCAGGTAGCGACTTCAGGTAGGTCGCCATGGCATAGGCGTCCTCCTTCGTCAGATATTGAAGACTTTGGCTGATGACATCCGCCATCGGCCCTGTTGTGATTGCGCGGCTAGACGAACCTGTCCTCAGTAATTCAACGATGTCCTCGACCGCCCAGTCGGAAGTGCTGGCCTCCTGGAGAGATGTCAGAGAGGGCGCGTACCAGTTCGAGCCCATGAGCTGTCCTCCTCCGAATAGTTCGCCCGTGCTTGCGCCGAACGGGTTCCGGGTTGTATGGCAAGCATTGCAGTGGCCGAGTCCTTGCACCAGATAGGCGCCCCGGTTCCATTCATCGCTCTTTGCGTTATCAGCCCGATAAACGCCTTGCTCGAAATAAATGGCGCGCCAGATATAAATGAGTGGACGGAGGTTGAAAGGAAAACGGATCTGGTTCGGCCGATTGCGCTGCTGAGCAGGTGGAAGCGATTGAAGATAGGCAAAGATCGCATTGGAGTCCTCACGCGTGATCTTCGTATATTCCGTATAGGGAAAGGCGGGGTATAAAGGGCTGCCGTCGCGTGCCTTGCCATCGTGGAGCGCTCGCCAGAAGTTCTCCTCATTCCAGAGGCCAATACCCGTTTCCGGATCGGGGGTAATATTAGGCGTGATGAAGGTCCCGATAGACGTATCGAGGACATGTCCCCCCGCATAGGGTCGCCCACCCTGTGCCGTGTGGCAACCCATGCAATTGCCGGCCTGCGCGAGATAGGCGCCTCGCGCCTGCTGTTGCTGTTGTGCTTGCCGCCCGGTAATGCCATCTGTTTTTGCCGGTGGCGATTCCACGCCGGCAAAAACAGAGGAGGAGCTTACCGGTACCATGAAAATGCCGAGGCCTGTTAGCCCGGCAAGCGCCGCAGCCAATAGGATAAGTTTCATTGCAACCCTCCTGGTTGGAGGACGATGCTGCTGCAACGCTCAGCCAGTTTACCAGGGAGAGTTGCCGCCGGGTTTGCGCGCGTTGAGAGGGCTTCGGAAACGGGTTGCGCGGCCAGCCACGCCGCAATGGCGCTCGCCTCGTTGGTCGTGAGCTGTTTTGCGATTTCGGACATGCAGTCGGGCGTTTCCCCGCGCATTGCTCCTCCATTCTGCCAGTTACCGAACTGGGCGATGATATAGACGCGCGGCAGGCCCAGCAGGCCGGGAATAAAAGGCTCCGTGCCCATCAGGTCTTTGCCGTGGCAATCGGTGCATGCGGGAATCTTACGGCCGGGGTCGCCCTGAGTAATAAGCCTGCGGGCGAGTTCAACTTCATCGGGCGATGACTTTAATGGTTCGGGCGGGGGGAAAGCCTGTTTCAACGAAGCGAAATAGGCGGCCATATCGCGCAAGTATTGATCGGGCAAACCTTCAAGCAGCAAGGCCATGGGGCGGTAGTGGCGCCGCTCGTCACGGAAATTGCGCAGCTGGTTGAACAGATAGCCTTCCGGCTTGCCAGCAATACGCGGGTAGTATGCATCTCTGCCCTGTTTATCCTCTTTGCCATGACAGGCAGTGCAGGCCTTTACCCGCTCCGCCATGGTGTCGGGTACATCAACCGGGGAAACCCTGGTGGCTATTGCGTGGTCGGCAAAAAACAAAAAAGCGATCAGGACAACTTGTATCATTGCGTTCTCTACCCGTTTGTTTGGTTCGTTTAACCGGATGCACCGTAAGATCAACTGAAATTCCGCAGCTTTGCTGCCACTACCGCGCAAATTTCCGCACTACCGCCATCAGCTCATCAATTGCCTCATCGCCCTGACCTGATTTGATGGCGCCTTGCATGCATCCATGCGTATGGTTTTCCAATAACAGCATGGCCACCGCGTCAAGTGCGGATTGCAGCGCAGAGACCTGGTTCAGGATGTCAACGCAATAACGATCTTCCGATATCATTTTGTTGACACCCCGTACCTGTCCCTCGATGCGGTTGAGCCGCTTTATCAGTGCTTCCTTGTCCGGTTGCACCACCGTCTGCGGTGCATGGCATGGCTTCTTGCTAGGTAATGACTTCAAAGCCGGCGTCCTCGATAGCGTTCTTGAACTGGTTGGGTTTAGTAGTGGCAGCGTCATACTGGATGGTCACCTGTTTCTGTTCGAGAGAAACATCCGCACTGTCCACGCCAGGAATTTTCTCCAGCACGCTCTTCACACTATTGACGCAGCCCATGCAGGTCATTCCCTCGACTTTTATGACTTCCGTTTGCATTTTCGTACTCCTTCCGGTTAAGTGAATGCGTTAAGTGAATCGATCAGCTGCTCAAGCGCCGGCTCGCCACCGTTTCAACAACAGCGAATTGCCTACGACCGATACCGAGCTCATTGCCATTGCTGCACCTGCGACCACGGGATTAAGCAATCCTATCGCCGCCAGCGGTATCCCCAGCACGTTATAGATGAAGGCGAAGAACAAGTTCTGGCGGATCTTCCCCAGCGTTGCGCGTGAAAGCGAGATAGCATCCGCCACACTCATCAAATCATTGCGCATAAGTGTGATGTCGGCGGCCTCGATCGCCACGTCGGAGCCCGCTCCGATAGCGAAGCTCACGTCGGCCGCGGCCAGCGCCGGTGCATCATTGATGCCATCGCCTACCATGCCGGTAAATTTACCGTTTGCCTTCATTTTGCCCACTTCGGCAGCTTTATCCTGAGGCAGCACCTCAGCACGATAAGTGGTAATGCCTGCTTGCCCGGCAATGGCGGCTGCGGTGGCGGAATTGTCGCCGGTGAGCATCACGACTTCGATACCCATCGACTGTAGCCGCGCTACCGCTTGTGCGGAACTGTGCCTCAGCCGGTCGGCGATGGCGAGATGGCCGAGAACTTCGGGCGCCGTGCTGTTTGCACTGGTTACCAGGGCCACGCCTACGACAGTTTTACCCTCGGCCTGAAGAATGGCCATCGAATTTTCATCGACCCGCGCGCCATGTTCGCGCAGAAATCGGGGCGAGCCGAGAAGATACTCGATTCCATCGATGCAGCCAGTGATACCGCTGCCGGTGACGGCCCTGAAATCGCTCACTGTTTGTGGCTGGATACCCAGGCTACTGGCATGCTCCATCACTGCTTTTGCCAGAGGATGCTCCGATCCCTGCTCCAGCGTCGCGGCAATCTGCATCAGATCGTGTTCCATAACCGTTCCTGCCGGAACAATATCCGTCACTGCGGGCGCGCCCTCGGTGAGCGTGCCGGTTTTGTCCACGATCAGAACCTGAATTTTTTCGGCCTGTTCCAGTGCAGCAGCGTTTTTCACCAGCACGCCGGCTTGGGCCCCGCGTCCCGCACCCACCATGATTGCGGTTGGCGTAGCCAACCCCAATGCGCAGGGGCAGGCAATAACCAGCACCGCTACGGCATTAATGAGAGCCGGCACAAAATCCGCGGCCAGCCACCAGTTGAGGACCAGGGTCAGCGCGCTGAGAGTGACCACCACCGGCACAAACACGCCTGAAATCGTATCGGCCAATCGCTGGATGGGCGCCTTGGAACCTTGCGCTTCTTCAACGAGACGGATAATGGCTGCAAGTTGGGTATGAGCGCCGACACCGGTCGCGCGACATTTAAGCAGCCCCTGCTGATTCATGGTGGCCGCGTAGACCATCGCGCCAGTTCGTTTTGTAACGGGCAGGCTTTCGCCGGTCAACATCGCCTCGTTCACGCTGGAGGCGCCTTCAATGACGACGCCATCCACCGGCATATTCTCGCCCGGGCGAACGATAAACACCTCTCCCGGCTTAAGGCTGCTTGCGTCCACTTCCACGATCTCGCCGTTGCGCTCCACCCGAGCAATCTTTGGCTGCAGCCTGATAAGTTCCTCAATAGCCGCCGAAGTCTTGCCCTTGGCGCGGGCTTCCATCAGTTTACCCAATAGAACCAACGTGATGATGACCGCGCTTGCCTCGAAATAGACGTGCTGATCCAGGCTCAGCACCACTACCACTACGCTGAAAAAGTATGCTGCGCTAGTGCCCAGCGCGATAAGCACATCCATGTTGGCTCCGCCGCCGCGTAACGCATTCCATGCCGCGGTATAGAAGCGCTTGCCCACCCAGAACTGTACCGGCGTTGCCAGCACCCATTGCAGCCAGCGCGGCAGTTCTGCACCGCTTTCCCAGAGCATCGGCGCCATCTGCAGCAATAGCGGCAGGCTGAGCGCAGCTGCAATCCAGAACATGCGAAGCTCCGCGTTGTAAGCGACAAGCCTGCGCGCTTTCTCCTCGGCGCGACTGGCTTCGCTGATTTCGCTGGCGCCGTAGCCCGCCCGGGCAATTGCGGCAATCAGGTCATCCACTGCTATCGCGCCGGGGCTGAAGCCGGCGTGGGCAATCTCTGTAGCGAGATTGACGGTAGCGGTGACGCCCGGCAGTTTATTCAGCGCTTTTTCGATACGGCCGCTGCACGCGGCGCAGGTCATTCCCGTGATTTGCAGTTGCACCGATTGTGGAACCACGTGAAACCCGGCTTTCTCAATCGAACGGACCAGATCTTCAGGCTGGGTCGTGGCCGCATCAAACTCAACCCGCGCTTTTTCGTTCGCAAAATTAACTGCAGCACGTACGCCTGGAAGCTTATTAAGGTTTTTTTCAATACGGGCCGCACAGGCGGTGCAGGTCATGCCTTCGATCGGCAATTCTATTTGCTTAAGCGCTAGAGAATGCATGGATGCCTCGCGTCGCAAGATTCATTGATAAACTCGACAAATGTAAATGTATTCGCTCAGCGCTGCGTGGGCGCGTCGCTCGGCTCGAGGTGATTGTCTGCTGGCTTTACCTGCTGCCAACGGGACGAAAGCGAGTTAAAGTCATAACCGGACCCCGTCAGCTTGAGTCCTCGATCCGCCATCATCACACCCATGGCGATAACCAGAATTGCGGAAGCAAGCACCAGCTGGCGCATGATGCTGCGGGACACGCTGCTGGCGACCAGGCCGAAGCTCAGGAGCGGCAACAGCGTGCCCAGGCCGAAGAAGAACAGCATGGTAGCGCCTTCCTGGGGACTGCCAGTACCTGCTGCCATGATGTACATGGCTTGCAGAGGACCGCAACCCAGCATGAATCCATTCAACAGCCCGATTACGAGAGGGCTGCGCTGGCTTCGTAGTTCATTCGCGACACCTTTGGTCACAAAATGAGGCAGGCGCAGGGTAAAGCCGCGCAGCGCAGCAAACACATCCAGCATTTTCAGACCATAGATGATTACAAAGAGGCTGGCTGCGATACTGATGATGCCCCGCATGTAAGGAGTAAAAGTCACGACCGAGCCCAGCAAGCCTAAAGTGCCGCCAATGGCCGCGTAAGAGGCTGTCTTGCCGGTTGCGTACATCAAGTGGCGCATCGCGGTGGAAGCTACGGATTGAGGAACACCTGAGGTCGCGTAGCCGACCACAAAGCCGCCGCACATGCCAACGCAATGGAACCCCGTAAAAAAACCGATGGAAAATAACATGGCATGTCCGAGATTGGGGTTCATCTCTCCCACTAGCCCCGGTATCATGCTTTTGCCCCAAAAGGTAACGCCACCGACCATCAGCAGGAAGAACAGTAAAATCAGTCCGTTTCGCAGATGCTGGCCTGAAGCGTCGGCGATGGCGCTTTCAAACTCATAACCTTTTTCTTCGATTGCATTGCGAATGTCGATTTCCTTGATGCGCTTGCCGTCGAACTCGACATCGACAGTCTGCTTTACGTAATCCGCTTTTACCTTCTGCACACCGGGAAGACGATTCACTGCATGCTCGATGGTTTCTTCGCACCCCGAGCAATGCATGCCTTTGACTTTCAGATGAGAGGCTTTATTCGTCATCGTCGCACCTCTGGTTTCACAGCAGATGTCTACAATGCAATTCCACTGCTTTGCCTATCTACTACGGCTTTATTTTCTGTTTTTCCCGGCTTCAATTGCGTGACGTAGTGTTCGCTGCGGCAGGAAATCCAATGTTTATTTAGACCACCTGTTTGAATGTCTACGATAAAATCGTATACCACATGGGGGTATATGTCAATACCTGGGTAGGGTATATTGCAGGTGCGACCAAGCTGGGCGCGTTTATACAGCCCCGCTTGGTCGCACCGGGTTCACTGGAGATAAAGGGGTAAAGGTAGCGCCGGTTGCTATGCTTGAAGAACCCCTGGATAAGCCAGGATTGCTGACCAGGGTTTGCGGAGAATTAGAGATTCCTGATGGCATTCGACAGGAGCAGTCGACTTGCCTTCAAGACCTGGCCTTTCATCCAGGTCAATCTTGCCGTCGTAATTGCGGAAACAGAATCACGTCGCGAATACTCGGGCTATCGGTGAAGAGCATTACCAGGCGGTCTATACCGATACCCTCGCCCGCAGTCGGGGGCAGGCCGTACTCGAGCGCGCGAATAAAGTCAGCGTCATAATACATGGCCTCGGCATCTCCCGCTTCTCTTGCATCGGCTTGTTCGAGAAAGCGCGCCGCCTGGTCCTCCGGGTCGTTCAATTCCGAAAATCCATTGGCGATTTCGCGGCCGGCAATGTACAGTTCGAACCGGTCGGTTATCGCGGGATTTGCATCGTTGCGCCGTGCCAGCGGTGAAACCTCGGCTGGATAGTCAACGACGAAGGTCGGCTCCAGCAGTAAATGCTCGGTGGTTTCGTCAAATAACGCAAGCTGTAGCCCGCCAATGCCATCCGTGGGTTTGCAGGCGATTCCGAGCGCTTTGAGTTTTTCGATCAGGAACGATCGATCGCCGAGTTGCACATCGGTATATTCCGGATGAAATTTTCGGATTGCCTGGGTAATGGTAAGCCGCGCGAACGGTTGTGCAAGGTCAATTTCACGCCCCTGGTAAATGACTTTGGTTGTTTCCAGCACCTTTATCGCGATTTCCCGCAGCATGCTTTCCGTGAAATCCATCAGGTATGTGTAGTCCTGATAAGCCTCGTAAAATTCCAGCATGGTGAATTCGGGGTTATGCCGAGTCGAAATCCCTTCGTTTCTGAAGCTTCGATTGATTTCAAATACCCGTTCCATGCCGCCGATAACCAGGCGCTTCAGATAAAGCTCCGGTGCGATGCGGAGATACAACTGCATATCCAGCGCGTTGTGGTGAGTGATAAAAGGCCGTGCCGCAGCGCCGCCGGGAATCGGGTGCATCATTGGCGTCTCCACTTCCAGATAGCCATGCCTGACCAAAAACTCGCGTATGGACTGGATGACCCGGGATCGTGTAATAAATACGCTCCGGCTTTTTTCGTTGGTGATGAGGTCGAGGTAGCGCTGGCGATATCTTTGCTCCTGATCGGCCAGGCCGTGAAATTTTTCCGGTAGAGGGCGCAGTGATTTCGTGAGCAGCCGCAGCTTCGTGACGCGAACGGAAAGCTCGCCGGTTCTGGTTCTGAACAGCGTCCCTTGAGCGCCCAATATATCGCCGAGGTCATAGTGCTTGAATGCGTCGTGCGCCTCGATGCCGGCAACGTCGCGGGCAATATAAAGCTGGATGCGTCCATTCATGTCCTGGATGGTGGCGAAGCTCGCCTTGCCCATCACGCGTTTTAATACCATGCGCCCCGCGACGTTTACGATCTTTGGCTCTGCTTCCAGCATTTCGTTGGAATGGCCGCCATATTGCCGGTGCAGATCGGACGAAAAATCGTCGCGACGAAAATTGTTCGGGAAGGCGTTACCTGTTGTGCGCAGCAGATCCAGCTTGGCGCGGCGTTCCTCGACCAGTTTGGCCTCCGCGTTAAGCGAATCGATGGGTTCGCCCGGACTTTCCTCTAAAGCGTCATTCGCCACTGTCGGTTCTCCTTATATGCCTTGTTTCAAGCTGGCTTCAATGAAATCATCCAGTCCGCCGTCCAGTACGGCCTGCGTGTTGCCACTTTCGATATTAGTCCGCAAATCCTTGATACGAGACTGATCCAGCACATAAGAGCGGATCTGGTGTCCCCAGCCGATATCGGTCTTGCTGTCTTCTATCGCCTGCTTCTCGTCATGCCGCTTACGCAGTTCCGCCTCGTACAGGCGCGATTTCAGCATGGCCATCGCGTCCGCGCGATTGCGGTGCTGCGAGCGGCCGCTCTGGCACTGCACCACTATACCTGTGGGGTTGTGGGTTATCCGAATGGCCGAGTCCGTTTTATTGATGTGCTGCCCGCCCGCTCCGGACGCGCGGAAGGTGTCGACGCGTAAATCAGCAGGATTGATTTCTACTTCGATGGTCTCATCCACCTCAGGATAAACGAACACGCTGGCAAAGGACGTATGGCGTCGATTACCCGAATCAAACGGAGATTTTCGCACCAGCCGGTGAACGCCTGTTTCTGTGCGAAGATAGCCATAGGCGTAATCGCCTGAAATTTTGAGACTTGCGCTCTTGATACCCGCGACCTCGCCCGGCGACTCCTCCATCACCTCCACACTATAATTGCGGTGCTCGCAATAGCGCAGGTACATGCGTTCCAGCATTGCCGCCCAGTCCTGCGCTTCGGTACCGCCGGAGCCGGCCTGAATATCCACGAAGCAATTATTGTGGTCCATCGGGTTGGAAAACATGCGACGGAATTCCATTTCCACCACGGTCTTTTCCAATCGGCCGATATCCTGCTTGATACTATGCAACGTAGCGTCGTCATTCTCTTCCTTTGCCATCTGGAACAGATCTCGGGCATCATGTAACTGCCGTCCGACTGTTTCCAGATTGACGACAACCCCTTCCAGCATTTTTTTCTCACGCCCCAATTCCTGGGCGCGCTTGTTGTCGTCCCAGATCGCCGGGTCTTCGGTCAGACGGGTGAGTTCGTTTAGCCGTGTTTGTTTGTTATCGAAGTCAAAGATACCTCCGCAATGCTGCTGTCCGGCTGTCGAGATCTACGAGCTGATGGGCAATGTCGTTAAGCTGTTCCGCTTCCATAGGAGCCTTTAAAGGTGCAAAAGATCAAGAATTATACAGGAAGCGAGAATCTCGTCCGTGACTTGACCACATATGGATGAGAGTAATAACGTACGCAGATATCTAAAATAAACGAAGGAAGCCGCTTGACGATGGCGAACTCGGTCCCGTTAATCCATCAGTTACTCCATCAACTACTCAGCGCTTGCGCATGAAAGTGCAGATGACTTTCGATAAATGTGCTGATAAAGAAGTAGCTGTGATCGTACCCTGCACGCATATTGATCCGTGCGGGGTAGTGGGCTGCTTCACAGGCGGCAATGAAGCGCTCGGTTTTCAGTTGCTCAGCCAGGAATTCATCCGCATTGCCCTGGTCGACCAATATCGGCAGATGTTCCGATGCGCGCGAGGCTGCAATCAGTAGCGTAGCGTCATACGCCCACCAGTTTTTTATATCGTCACCCAGGTAATGGCTGAACGCTTTTTTCCCCCAGGGACTGGTGGTCGGGTTGACCACAGGTGAAAAAGCCGACACCGACCGGTAGCGTACAGGATTTCGCAGTGCGATCATGAGCGCGCCATGGCCTCCCATGGAATGTCCGCAGATAGAGCGTCGGTCGTTAATTGGAAAATGCTGCTCGACCAGGGCCGGTAGCTCATCCACGATATAGTCGTACATGCGGTAATGGCGGCTCCAGGGCTCCTCGGTTGCGTTCACGTAAAAACCGGCGCCCAGCCCCAGGTCGTATGCATCTGCAACATCCGCCACGCCCTCACCCCGGGGGCTGGTATCCGGCATGACAAGCGCAATCCCGAGTTCCGCTGCGGCCCGTTGGGCCCCGGCTTTCGTGGCAAAATTTTCGTCGGTGCAGGTCAATCCCGATAACCAGTAAACGGCCGGCACTTGGCTGCGATTGTCCAGCGGGGGAGATATCTGGGGCGGAAGATAAATAGAAAAATTCATATCGCAATTCAACGACTTTGAAGCGTGTCTGTAACGCTCTTGCGACCCATCGTATGAACGGTGCGACGAGAGAAGTTCCAATTCGGACATATTCCTATCCTCAAAAGCAATTTTCAGCCCCAGCGTAAAATACCTGATTTTATTTATTGAAATGAATAATCGTGCGAATGGATTTACCCTCGTGCATGAGGTCGAACGCTTTATTGATATCTTCCAGGCCCATGGTGTGAGTGATAAAAGTATCGAGCTCAAATTCTCCATCGAGATAGCGCTGGACATAGCCAGGAAGTTCGGTACGGCCTTTTACTCCGCCAAATGCCGAGCCGCGCCATATACGTCCCGTTACCAGTTGAAAAGGGCGCGTACAGATCTCTTCGCCCGCGCCTGCGACACCTATTATCACGGACTCCCCCCACCCTTTATGACAGCATTCAAGGGCAGAGCGCATCAGCTTGACGTTACCGACGCATTCGAACGAAAAATCCACGCCTCCGCCAGTCATATCGATAATCACGTCTTGAATCGGCTTATTGTAGTCCTTGGGATTCACCACATCGGAGGCACCCAGTTGACGTGCTATTTCAAATTTGTCGGGGTTGATGTCGATTGCAATGATACGCCCGGCCCGGGCCATAGCTGCCCCGATAGTCACGGCCAGACCAATGCCACCCAGGCCGAAAACCGCCACGGTATCGCCTGCCTTCACCTTCGCGGTCTTGGCAACAGCGCCCAGACCCGTCGTCACACCGCAACCGAGAAGGCATACCTTCTCCAGCGGCGCCTCCTTACTGATTTTTGCCAATGAAATTTCAGGTATTACCGTATATTCTGAAAAGGTCGAGGTGCCCATGTAATGATAAATGGGTTTTCCGCCCTTAAAAAAACGTGTCGTACCGTCGGGCATAAGCCCTTGTCCCTGGGTGGCCCGGATAGCCTGGCACAGGTTGGTTTTCCCCGATTTGCAAAACTTGCACTCGCCGCATTCGGGGGTGTAGAGCGGAATTACATGATCTCCCACCGCAACGCTGGTGACACCCTCGCCGAGAGCCTCGACGATGCCGCCGCCCTCATGACCGAGAATGGCCGGAAACTTTCCCTCGGGATCTTTCCCCGACAGGGTGAATGCATCTGTATGACAAACGCCAGTGGCCACGATGCGAACGAGTACTTCGCCTTTTCGTGGCGGTAGCAAGTCAAGTTCCTCGATAGTTAACGGCTGGCCCGGTCCCCATGCAACCGCTGCACGTGTTTTGATTGTTTCCATGTAATTCGCTCCGTTTTCGTTACTTTGATCAGCATGGCTAGTATGCTCAGGAATCCGTCAGTTTTCAAATTCCGTTACCGCTTTGTAGCGGTGGTTGCGTCTCGCTTGAGAATCCCTGCGATGGTTTGCTTTTTCATCTGAGCCGTCCTATGATGAAATCGATCCGGTAAGTTGGGCTGGTTTGGATCTCTGCCATTTCCGCCCTAAATTATTTACCTGTGAACAATTTTTAGGAGATCATGATGCGACGAATCTACTTTCTTGTTCCCGATTTAGCCACGACCAAACGTATCGTCGATGAGCTACTCCTTTCGCGAATCGAGGAGCGACACATTCACGTGCTGGCAAAGCGCGGCACTCCTCTGGAAGAGCTACCCGAAGCCAGTTTGCTTCAGAAGAGCGATTTTGTGCCCGCAGTGGAGCGGGGGCTCGCAGTGGGCGGAACGGCAGGTGCGCTCGCCGGACTGGTCGCCATCGCGCTTCCCCCTGCCTCAACGGTCATTGCGGGCGGCATTCTGTTGGGGAGCACTCTTGCAGGGGCGGGAGTAGGTGCGTGGGCGGGCAGTATGATAGGCGTGAGCACGGCCAATTCCAGGGTCAAGCAATTTGAGGAGGCAATTGAGGCCGGTCAGTTTCTCGTTCTGGCCGACGTGCCAAAGAAACGCGTTGCCGAGATCGAGGCACGGATAAAAACGCACTTGCCTGACGTGACTGTAGAAGGGACGGAACCCATAATACCCGCATTTCCTTAACCTGCCTTGCAGGACAGCTAGAGGGTAGCCGTTACTGGAACTGCCGCATGAAACGCCGGTCGATCTGATTTTTTAACCACCAGAAAAAAGCGGAATGCGCTGCCCAACGGCTGTAAGAAGCAATGGCACGTCCATCCGCAGTGCCGATGAGGCTGAGGCTGTGCCGTTGAGGTTTATAATCCTTGAGCAGACTGCCGCCCAGACAGGCTCGAAGATTGTACTCCAGCGGTTTCGCCATACGCACCGCAAATACACCGGACTTGGGTAATTTCTGACTTTCGATGGAGGCTGCATCCCCTGCAGCAAAAATCCAGGGATAATTTATTGCCTGAAGAGTAGGCTTGACTCTAATAAAGCCTTCACGCGTGATATCCAGACCGCTCTCCCCGAGCCAACCTGGGGGGGCAATCTGCGTAACCCAGAAAACGAAGTCCGAGGCCAGGCGCCTTCCGTCATCAAGACGCACACTATGTGGCATAACCTCGACCACCTTGGCCTCAGTTATCACAACCACGTTTCGTTCCAGTAACAGGTTGCGAGCAATGTGTTGAGCGCATGAATTGTGCTCCGGCAGCAAGCGTGCCCCGCTGTGAATGATTGTGAACTCCGCGTGTTGCAGCCGGGAACGCATGGCTAGCGCCAGTTCTACGCCGCCTGCGCCGCCACCCGCGAGAATGATTTGCAGCTGGCCTGTGCTATTTTCGGCCGCGGCCAGAGTGCTTGCCCAGCCTTCCAGCAGGCGTGGCACGGGCTTCGCTGGGATCGCCCATGATTTCGCGCCCTCTACGTTGTCCATATCAGGTATGCCGCCGACATTAATGGAGACAAGGTCGGCAGCCAGGGGCGCAGCACCGCTGTCGAGCAGCACCTGTTTTTGCTTCAGATTCATGCCACGCACTTTTGCATGGATGAACTGAACATTGGCGAGTTTGCATAGATGTCGTAGATTGATAAGCAGTGCTGCTTGCTGGTAGAAGCCGCTGATATGCCCGGGCAACATTCCCGAGTATGCAGCGCACTCAAAATCGCTCACCATGGTCATACACACGTCGTGTAAAGGATTTTTGCAGAGTTTTCGCAGCAATAAGACATGCGTGTGGCCTCCACCGATAAGTATCAATTCACGAGGACGAGTGCCATTTGACGAGTTGGCTATAATGGTTGAAATCCCCGTATCAACGTTTTAGTTTTGTCCACGCTGGTTTATCATTCACCGTTGCAAACCGGAGGAGAAGCACAATGGCAGGGCTAAGTAAAGAAACTCCCAGTCCTAGCGAAATAAAACTTCATCGAAAGTCCAGAATACTGGAGATTTCTTTCAGTGATGGCAAAATTTTCCAGTTTCCCTGTGAATTTTTGCGGGTCTATTCGCCTTCCGCGGAAGTGCGCGGCCACAGCCCTGGCCAGGAAGTGCTGCAAACCGGTAAGAAAGAGGTGAATATCAACGATATCAAGCCCGTGGGAAATTATGCAATCCAGCTTAATTTTTCGGATGGCCATAATACCGGCCTTTATTCCTGGGATTTACTTTATGACTATGGATTGCACCACGATGAAATGTGGCAGCGGTACCTTCATCGCATGCAAGCGGCAGGGGCGAGCCGGGAACCGATGGTGGCCAGCAAGCATTGAACCGCAATCAGCAACCGAATCCGCTGAAGAACTTCCTGGTTTCGCGGCTCGGAGCCGGTTCAGCTACCAGCCCAGCCCCAACTATCCGTCCCAACCCGGTGTATGCGCAAGGTTCTACAGCAACCTTATCTTGCTGTAGTATGTGCCCTTCATTTAATAACTGATCATCCATGACAAAAACGACCCATTTCGGCTTTAATACCGTAGCTGAAGCAGAGAAAGCCCGCAAGGTAGCCGGGGTATTCGATTCGGTTGCCGAGCGCTACAACCTGATGAATGACGTCATGTCCGCGGGCATGCACCGATTGTGGAAGCGATTCGCAGTGGAAACCAGCGGAGTCAAAAAAGGAGACCGGGTACTTGATATTGCCGGCGGCACCGCCGACTTGAGCGCGTTGTTTTTGGAGCAAGTGGGCAGCAATGGCGAGGTCTGGCTCACCGATATCAACAACGCTATGCTCACGATAGGTCGCGACCGATTACTCGATGAAGGTGCGGCTGTCTCGGTAGCGCAGTGCGATGCAGAAAAACTGCCGTTCCCAAGCAACTATTTTGATTGTGTCAGTGTTGCCTTCGGGCTCAGAAACATGACCCATAAGGATGTGGCATTGAAAGAAATGCTGCGCGTACTCCGGCCGGGCGGACGGGTTATCGTCCTTGAATTCTCCAAGGTATGGAAACCATTGCAAAGCTTTTATGATCTTTACTCATTCAAGGTACTTCCTGCGATGGGCGGGCTCATCGCCAGAGACCCGGATAGCTATCGCTATCTAGCCGAATCCATTCGTGTGCATCCCTCGCAGGAGGAATTGAAACAATTGATGCAAAACGCTGGATTCGAACGAGTGGAGTACTTCAATCTGTCAGCGAGCGTGGTTGCGCTTCATCGCGGCTACAAGTTCTAAGGTCTGGAGATTTTAAGGCCAACACACGTCGGCGATTGGAGGAGAAACAAACTGTCGTATGTATGATAGCGTACAGAAAAACTCCACGCAGCATGTCAGTATCACTCATCTTTCCGGTTCTCGACCCGAGGGATAAAGGCCCGCTTATCCCCGCAGAAAATGAGCTGCGGACCTCGTCTATGCAACCTGATTAGATACCGATAAGACATAATAAGGCAAGTTCTGGCCTCGAGCATGAGCATCGTGCCTGTGTCAAGAAGCGCTTTAACCAACCGATGATAAGCAGTTGCTGTCCCTCATCATCGATATTGAAGAAGACTGCCTTCACGAAAGTCTCACAGATGCGTTGGTTATGGCCCAATTTATGTTTGAATCAAGGTTGAATTGGAGGTTCAATCCTTCGCAAGGTAAAAACAATGACCGGCAGTCGTCATGTCGTGCTTCTGTTTGGTGAAATTCTGGTAGACCGGTTTCCCGACAGGGAGGTATTGGGTGGTGCGCCCTACAATGTTGCCCGGCACTTGCGTGCGTTCGGCTGCGCCCCTGTCCTGGTTACGCGTATAGGGCAGGACGCCGCGGGTGCTCGCCTGTTACAGACCTTGGAAAGCTCAGGATTGGCCACACACGGCGTTCAACTCGATACCATCTATCCGACCGGCATGGTGGATATTAATTTTACTTCTGAAGGTCACCGGTTCGATATTATTCCCGATCAAGCCTACGATCATATTCATCCCCGGTTATCGCGAATGGCTGCCCTTGCCGCGAATCCGGAATTTGTCTATTTCGGAACATTGGCGCAGCGTGCCGGCTCGCATCGAGCCCTGCGTCATTTATTGCGTGCTGCGGGCGGTCAGCGTTTTTTTGATGTCAATTTGCGCGATCCATGGGTTTATGTAGACCGCATACGATGGTCATTGCAGCACGCCGATATCGTCAAGGCTAATGACAGCGAACTTGAAAGAATGGCTCAGTTACTGCATATTGAGGAAATATTCGCCGAGGCTCAGGCCAAGGCGCTGATCCAGCGCTATCAGCTGCGCGGCATGCTTATAACTCGTGGTGAAGCGGGGGCCTGGTGGCTGGCAGATTCCGCGGAACCGGTAGCGGTGGTATCCGATCCCATCACGGATATCCGCGATACGGTCGGCGCGGGCGATGCGTTCTCGGCCGTTTTTATACTCGGCCTGCTGAACGGCTGGGCCATACCCCTCACCTTGCAACGGGCACATCATTTTGCCGGTGCAATTTGCCGGATACGTGGCGGACTTCCGGAACACAACGATTTCTACGAACCCTTCACCAGTGATTGGCATATGAATCCCTCTGAATGAAAGATTTATATATCCTGATGCTAAGCCTGCACGGATTGATCCGGGGGAGCGACCTGGAACTGGGGTGCGATGCGGATACCGGCGGGCAGGTGCTATATGTGGTAGAGCTGGCCCGCGCATTGGCGCGCCAGCACGAGGTCGTCAAAGTCGATCTACTGACCCGAAGGATAGAAGATTCCTCTGTATCCGCTGACTATGCTCGTCCGGAAGAGATGCTCGGCGACAATGCACGAATTATTCGTCTTCCTTGCGGGCCGCGCCGATATATGCGCAAGGAGAGTCTTTGGCCCTATCTCGATCAACTAGTAGATCGTGCGCTGCTTTTTCTGCGCGAGCAGAAACGTTTACCCGATGTCATACATAGCCATTATGCCGACGCAGGATATGTCGGGATGCAGCTTTCTCAGCTTCTCGGTATCCCGCAAATCCATACCGGGCACTCGCTTGGGCGAAGCAAACAGCAGCGCCTGCTTGCACAAGGGCGTAAACCACAGGCATTGGAGCGTCAATTCAGCTTCTACCGCCGAATAGCGACCGAGGAAGCCATACTTCAGCATGCGAGCCTGATCATAACAAGCACACCTCAGGAGAGTGACGAGCAATACGGACTGTATACCAACTATCACCGTGAGCGTGCGGTGGTTATTCCCCCCGGGACTGATATCTCGCGCTTTTCTCCGCCCAGTCGCCGGATAGCGCCGGAGCCGGAGGCCGCGAGGCTCATCGACCGTTTTCTGGTGCACCCGCGCAAGCCTTTGGTACTCACGATTTGCCGCCCCGAAATGCGAAAGAATCTCGGTGCTTTGATCGCCGCATTCGGCAGTTCACCTAAATTGCATGAGCACGCAAACCTGGCCATCATCGCGGGTAATCGCGAGGACATCCGTAAGCTTGACGTCGCGCAGGTTGAGGTAATGACCGATCTACTGCTCGATATCGATCTTTACGATTTATGGGGCAAAGTGGCGCTACCCAAACAGCACAAGCCGGCGGATATCGCGGGGTTCTACCGGCTTGCAGCCCGACGCCGGGGCATATTTGTCAATCCTGCGCTCACCGAACCGTTCGGTCTTACCTTGATCGAGGCGGCCGCCAGCGGGCTTCCCATTGTTGCTACAGAAGATGGCGGGCCACGCGATATCGTGGCGCACTGCAAAAATGGGGTGCTGGTGAATCCCACGGATATCAAGGTCATAGCGGAGGCGATTGAATACGGATTAGCTGATTCGACCCGTTGGCGGCGCTGGGCGCGCAATGGTATTGCAGGGGTCAGGAATTACTACACCTGGGATGCCCACGTCAGGAAATACCTGCGCGTTTTGTTCCGTCTGTTGCATCAGGAGCGTAAGCAGATCCGGCGCACCATGGCGATATATCAGAGGCCGCAGCGGCATCCGTTACCGCTGATATCGCATATGCTTATTAGCGATATCGACAATACCCTGCTGGGTGATCGTGCCGCCTTGCGCCGTTTTCTGGCTATCATGCGGGCGACTCCGCCCAATTTAGGCTTTGGAGTCGCCACAGGGCGCACGCTGGAAAGTACACTCAAAATACTGAAGGAGTGGGGCGTTCCCTTACCTGATGTGCTTATTACGGCGGTCGGTAGCGAGATCAATTATGGTCCTGAACTCCGCCCGGATATAGGATGGCAAAATTTTATCAAGCACCTTTGGCGCCGCGATGCGATTAAAAGCGCGCTTGGCGGAGTGCCGGGTCTCACATTGCAAGCGGAAGAAAATCAGCGCGAATTCAAGCTTAGCTACAATGTAGATCCCGAAAAAATGCCACCAATAGCTAAAATACGGGCGCTATTACGCGAGCAAAAATTGTCCGCACATTTGGTCTATTCGCGCCAGGCCTATCTCGACATTTTGCCTCTACGCGGTTCCAAAGGAGGAGCAATACGTTATCTTGCCTATAAGTGGGGGCTGCCGTTGCGTTCCTTTTTAGTCGCAGGTGATTCAGGCAACGATAGAGAAATGCTGATCGGTGACACACTTGGCGTGATCGTTGCCAATCATAGTCCCGAATTGGCGAGTCTAAGGGGAAATGAACAAATTTATTTTGCCCGTGCAGGCTACGCGGACGGCATCGCCGAAGGCATGGCACATTACGAGTTTGGCACTTCCATCATGGAGACCGCGAATGATACCTAAATTTAATGTCTGGGCTGCGGATCATCGTAGCGATTTGTACGCATTGTTACGTAGATGGTTCGAACTGGAACGTCCGCTTTTGCTGCGCTCGGACCTTCGGGCAGCTTTTGATGCATTAAGCACAGAGCTTCCCCAGTCTCTTGTTGAGACTCCGCTACATGAAGTTGTCGATCTCCTGCAAGAAGCGGTGTGCCGGCCTCCGCTGATCTATATGGCGTTACGCGAAGGCGCGGGGAGTTGGCACTTTATGAGTATCCATCAGCAGCAGCTTATACCTGAGCCTGTCAGCGTGTCCGATTATCTGGCTTTCAAGGAAATGCTGGTGCGCCCGGATAGCGCTCATGAACCGGTATTGGAGCTGGATTTTGCGCCATTTAATCGCGGTTTCTCGCGGCTCAAGGAAATTCGATCAATCGGTCAAGGAGTAATTTTTCTCAACAAGCAACTGGCGGGCACGCTGTTCACCCATGCCGGCATGGGTTCGGTCAAGCTGTTGAATTTTTTAACAGTGCATTCCATGGACGGGCATCAATTGATGCTCAACGGCAACTTTGCCGATGTGGCTGCGTTACGTGCCGGTTTGCGCCGCGCGCTTGGGTTGCTTGACAAATATCCAGGTGATACGCCCTGGATGATGCTTGCGGAGTCACTGAGCGGATTGGGCTTTGCACCCGGTTGGGGCGATTGCGCTACGCGGGTGAGCGATACCATGAGTCTGTTGGTAGATATTCTCGAAGCGCCTTCAGCACAAATACTCGAGAATTTTCTGGCGCGAATTCCCATGATATCAAAATTGCTGGTCCTGTCGCCCCATGGCTATTTCGGGCAGGATAATGTGTTGGGATTGCCGGATACGGGCGGTCAGGTGGTTTACATCCTGGATCAGGTAAGGGCTCTGGAACGGGACATGAGCGAGCGCCTGCTCCTTCAAGGAATAACGGCCCAACCGAAAATTCTGATAGGCACACGCCTGATCCCCGAGGCGGGGGATACCTTATGCAACCAGCCGTTGGAAAAAATCCACGGTACCCAGAACTCATGGATTGTGCGTGTACCATTTCGTAAACCCAACGGCGAAGTTGTCCGTTCCTGGATATCGCGTTTCGAGATATGGCCTTATCTGGAGAATTTCGCGCATGATATTGAACGCGAAGCGCTGGCGCAACTGAGCGGCCGCCCGGACCTGGTAATCGGCAATTATTCAGATGGAAACCTGATAGCCTCACTGATTTCCAAACGAATCGGTGTAACACAGTGCAATATCGCTCACGCGCTGGAGCAGAGCAAATACCTGCATTCAGCCTTGCACTGGCGCGAGAATGAAGCCCAATATCATTTTAATTGCCAATACACCGCTGATCTCATCGCAATGAATAGCGCCGATTTTATTATTACGAGTACCTATCAGGAAATTGCAGGTACTTCTCATACCGTGGGCCAATATGAGACCTATCAGAACTACACGATGCCCGGCTTGTATCGAGTGCTGAACGGCATAGATCTTTTTGACCCCAAGTTCAATATTGTCTCCCCCGG
The DNA here is from genome assembly GCF_900103145.1 of Nitrosospira sp. Nsp18. NCBI lineage: Bacteria > Pseudomonadati > Pseudomonadota > Betaproteobacteria > Nitrosomonadales > Nitrosomonadaceae > Nitrosospira > Nitrosospira sp. Nsp18. Next base: position 83,445 of record NZ_FMWY01000004.1, read on the forward strand.
TGCTGATGCCGAGGTGTATTTCTCCTATCTCGACGGGGAGCGCCGCCTGAAAACGCTATTGCCCGACATTGAACGTCTCTTATATGGAGACGATCCCGGCGTGCCCTGGCGCGGCCATTTTATCGATCCTGCCAAGCCCCTGATTTTTACAATGGCTCGCCTCGATTTGGTCAAGAATTTGACCGGATTGGCGGCATGGTTTGCCCAGTGTGCGCGCTTATCGGATGCGGCCAATCTACTTGTAATCGGTGGGCATATCGACCCTGCCGCTTCGACCGATGGTGAGGAACGCGCCGAGATTGACCACATGCACGCCATCATGAATGAATATAAGCTGGAAGGACGTATGCGTTGGCTCGGCACTCGCCTGGAAAAGAATCTTGCGGGTGAATTGTATCGGCATGTGGCTGATAAGCGCGGCATTTTTGTCCAGCCAGCCCGATTCGAGGCGTTTGGGCTGACTATCATCGAGGCTATGGCTTCCGGCCTTCCCGTATTCGCTACCTGTTATGGCGGTCCGCGAGAGATCATCCAGCATGGAATATCGGGCTATCATTTCGACCCTAACGATGGTTCTGCTGCGGCCGCAGCCATGGCTGATTTTTTCACTCGCTCAGCCGCCGATCCCAATTTTTGGGATAATATTTCCCAAATGGCTTTAAAACGGGTCGAATCACGTTATACATGGCGTTTGTACGCAGAACGAATGATGACTTTATCGCGTATTTACGGTTTCTGGAAATTTGTCAGCAATCTGGAGCATGAAGAAACTGTACGTTATCTCGATATGTTCTACCATTTGCAATTTCGTCCCATGGCACAGGCACTGCTCCCTCATCAATAAATAATATAGAGTCTTTGCGTCAACACATTCCTGGCTTTGATGCGGCGCCAGGAATAGAATCTGCGGCGGAAAGCATCAATCGCGATCCGGCGTCCGATGTTCGCGATATGTAGCCAGCCTTGTAACCGCAGACGGGATTTCCTTGTTGTCGACTTTCTTTGTTGATAGAATAAATTCGATTATCTTGAATCCGGCGGCTTGACGGAATGGATGAGTGGTTTTTGGAGCAAAGAAATGCGCAACGACACGGGGTGCCACCGCGCAGGGCGGAGCAGTGCCTTCCGCAGGAAGTTCTGCTCCGAAGCAGGATGCGGCGCCCTGCGCACGTAAAACGCGATCACGGTATTCCCCTACGCTGCTCGATCCCCGCTTCGCGCGGCCCCTCTTGCGACACTTCGCGGCGCCATTCCATTCCAGGAAGTTGCAACGCAGCATTGTGTCGCAAAAACTGTTCAATCCGTTCCGTAGCGAGTTCACTGGGAGAGTGAAGCTCAAAGGGTACAAAAAACTCCTTTTCGGTCATCGCGCTTAGCTGGCAAATGAGCTGAAAAATGAGTGGCCAATGCCGTATTCAAGTCATAAACGTGGGTCTATTCAAGCTGGCGCGATAATAGGAGGGGGATCTTGAACGCGTCAGGCAGCAAGACATAGAAAAGTTTATGGAAATAGGGCGCCGCTTTTAGGTACACTTCATAAAAGTTGGATATATGCTCTCGGTTATTTAGCAGTGGCTCGTTCGGCACGTTCAAGTGGCGCGAGTTGCAATACTGTTTTATTGCCGGGTGGCATTTTTTTTGTTCTACGGCTGGAAAAAATTTAGCTCAGGAGTACTCATGAACAAAAAATTTACAGGTATTGCATTTGTCGCATTTATCTTGTCATGGCCAGTCTCTGCCTCGTTATCGCAGCCAAAGCCACAGACACAGCCACAGGCCCAGCAGCAATCACAGCTACCACCGCTAGCCCATGGCGATGGCTGGCGCCTCGTCCGGTCACTCGAGCTGGGAAAATCGGGAAACTATATTCATATGGTCCTGATTGATAGCAACCGCGATATGGACAAGGCTGTTTATGGCGCAGCACTTAGCAAGATATGCCGGTCCGAGCCTGACTTTTGCAGAGTGAGGTTCTGGAACCAGGAGCGCCATGTGTCTCAATCAATTTCTTTTAAAGATTCCGAGTTCAAGGCGCTGAGGGCGGAGTATATTTTTAACCGCGCCGGAGGCGTTCAGCAGTTGCTATATGCCTGCACTGTTGTGTCAGACAAGAGTCAATGTTTTTCCAATTAATGCCTGCAGAGTTGGGCTAGTGGATATCGGACGCTATCGGGGCGCTTTTGATGTACTTTCTTTCGGGCCGTAATGCAGTAACTGAGCATTTGCGGCTACGATAATTGGGGGAGTTTTATGCCACGCCAATTAATAAGTTCAGGTTCCACGTTTGAGCAGGAGATTGGTTATTCGAGAGCCGTGGTTGACGGCGACTGGATTTTTGTCTCCGGCACAACCGGATTCGACTATGCCAGGATGACCATTTCCGATGATCTGCTGGAACAGGCTGAGCAGTGTTTCAAGAATATCGAGGCAGCCCTGGGCGAAGCGGGAGCAAGTATGAGAGATATTGTCCGGGTAACCTATGTATTACCTCATGCAGCAGACTTCCCTAAGTGCTGGCCGACCTTTCGCAAGCATCTCGGGCAGATCAGGCCCGCGGCGATGATGATCTCGGCCGGCTTGTCCGATCCGCGCATGCGTATTGAAATACAGGTAACGGCCCGTCGCGGCTCGGGTACCTGAGATATTGCCAACGGTTGTAGGTGGCAGGTGTAAGTGGTCAATCGATGATGATGAAATGCAATTTGAGCTTGCATAGAGGTCCGGTAACAATAAATACTCCAGGGAGGTAATGAATGGCTTCAACGAATAAAGTTTTTATCAGCTTTGCGCTCAGGGATATCAAGGCGCACGACCGGCTCCTTGAGCAATTGAAAAAGGAGCAGACAACCTATTCTTTTGTGGAAATGCCCATCAAGCAATCATGGGAGCCATCCTGGAAGGAAGAGTGCCGTAAGATCGTGACCGATTGTGACGGAGTAATTGGCCTCATTACGAAAAACGTTATCAGGGCTGATGGTCAGCAATGGGAGTTGCGGTGCGCCTACGAGGGGAGGGTGCCCGTGCTGCTCATTCACGGCGACGATGATAAACTACCGGCAAAATTGCCTGAGCCAGTGGGCGAGCGGGAGATCGACGCTTGGACTTGGCCCATCATTTCAACATTCCTCAACAGGCTGTAAGCGCTATACCGCGTAGCCAGCCATAGCGAGTATGGGGCGGCATACAACAGTTCAGGCACTGCAAGCGAATCCATGGTTTTATTGCTCTCACCCGTGCATTGATTCATGTTGAAGCGTTTCTCCGCCCCTGCTAATAGTTGGCTATCGCACGTCGATGCGGGGAATACACCCCGAGCATTACTTCTTCATCATCTTTTCCCCCGAAAATTCAGGCTCAAGCGCAAACCTGATCGCCAGGCCGACTATTTAGCTACGCAACCGGACAAGTGTACAGTGGTACAGTTGCCTCGGGCAGGGAAGGACAACTCTAGCAGCCCTGCCGGACTTAAATGAAACCGGCTGCAAAAATTTTAGGATCATGGCCGGTCCATATTCCGCCGATTTTCGCTGATGTAACAACTATCGGCACTCGAAACCGCCCTCATCCAGTCACTTTTTCGCCTCGCATCTTCAAGTCCGGTAAGCTTCCGGATTTTTGCCTAAAATCTTCCCTACATTGGTGGCAATTCTTGCCATTCCGCGTTTTTGTGTCAATTTGCTGTCTCGTATTACAAAAACTGTGATCTGTGCCCTATTAGACTATTACACACCTGCCTCTAATGTGCCTTAACGCACGGATGGGATAAATGAAAAGCGAAATCATATGTTCGCGCATTGGGACAATTAGTGCTCGGTTTCGTGGCTCCGGTCTGATCGTCGGACTGGCTAGAATCTCTGATAGGAAACCACCTCAGCAGTTTTCATAGGAGAACAGGTATGAAACCAGAAGACGACGCCAGCGGGGCTGGAGAGACGAATGCCGTGGCAAGGCCGGCGGTCATGCCGCCAACAAACTGGCGCCGTGAGGAAGGCGCTCGTGACCGGCGGCGATTCCGGCATTGGCCGCGCTGCCGTCATCGCCTTTGCGCGTGAGGGCGCTGATGTCGCGATCAACTATCTCCCTGTTGAGGAGTCCGACGCTCGGGAGGTCGTGGAACTGATCCGGGCGGAAGGGCGAAAGGCGGTCGCGATCCCCGGCGATATCCGGGACGAGAATTTCTGCTCCAGGCTTGTCGCCAATGCCGTCCGGGAACTGAACGGACTGGACATCCTCGTCAACAATGCCGCAATGCGGGCCGCGCAACCGTCGATCGTCGATCTCACGAGCGAGCAGTTCGACTCGATATTCAAATGCAACGTCTATTCGATGTTCTGGATCACCAGGGCCACCATGCCGCACCTCAAGCCCGGCGCGGCAATTATCAATACGAGTTTGGTCGAGGCTTACACTCCATCCGAGGCGTTTCTCGATTACGCGCAGACGAAGGCGTGCATCGTTGCTTTCACAAAATCGCTGGCGAAGCAGGTAGCCGAGCAGGGTATACGGGTAAACGCGGTGGCGCCGGACCATTCTGGACCCCGATGCAAACGACTGGATGGGCAGATCTCAGCAGGTTCGGCAATGAGACCCCGCTTGGGCGTCCCGGCCAGCCGGCGGAGCTAGGTCCTCTGTACGTCTTCCTTGCGTCGCAGGAATCAAGCTACGCAACTGGACAGGTGTACGGCGCCTCCGGCGGAGAAGGACAACCCTAGCACCGGACATTATCGCCAGCTGGCGCTTTCCATAAATATCACGTATGGTAATTCCCGAAATTCTTATTGCAGCACGCGCAAAGCTGCGACACGTTGCTCGATCTTCTGCATCATTCTCTGGTAGGCCGGTGCATCAATTCCGCCGAAGCGTTGCTTGAACTCCATCTCAGACATGAATTCAGGCAAATCCGACCACAGAGGCATAAGATCCGCATCCTTGAGCCCTGAAACAACCTGACGTTGGAGCTGCTGTGCGGAAGCTTCGCTTATCACAGCCTTTTCCCCAAATTTCGTGCCTGCACGGTCCGCGGCAATATCGTTGAACGAGAAGCCGCTGCCATGCACAGAATCCTCGATCTCCTTATACAGCCCGATTGCGTCGGATAACATGGTGTCGGCATAGGCAGCAATAGCGGCAGAGGCCATGAAGTGTTTTGCAAAGTCATCACGTCCGTCGAGCGTAATGCTCTGAGGAACAGACCGAGGCCAGTTCGGTGCTTCTGGAAGAATCCGTTTCAAAGAGACGCCCAGTACGTGAAATGCCACGACCAGAATGACCGCGCGATTTTCCGCCAACGCGTCTCCGTTTACCGAGCGAGCCGCGGCAACGCGGACGAGTGGAGGCAGGATTTGGGATAGAGGCATTACTGCTTCATTGCATACGCTATTCGCGGCCAGGAGGGATTGATAATGAAGCAGGCGCTCGCGCTCCTGCTTATCAATGATCGAAGCCCGCATACCCTTGGAAAAACCGCCCGCCCAACGATAAACGATACCCAACTCGTTGCGCGATAACTTGACCCATTTCAGCAAGTCGAGCCCAGCTTTATATTCTGCGCTTTGCCGCAGCCAGTCCACGAACTGAAGCGCGAGTATCTGCGTAAGCACATCAGGCAGCATGAGTTTCCCTATCTGCACCGACTGGAGTTGCGGTTTTCCATCTTCCTCCATCACAGATGCCGCAAGATTTATATAGCCGTTAATTGGAATTATAGCCATAGGAAGGCTTAGCCGGATGACCGCGTTGCCGTCGGCGAGGATTACCTGCGCGCTGCCTTTTCCAAAACGATGTGCCAGGTAATTTGCAGCAAGATCAACATCAGAGGACGCTATGTTTGCGGCTGCAAGCATACCTGGTCTCACCCAGTAACGATGCGCGTCGATGATCTGTTTGGCGCGGCCTATATGCTCTGGCGTAAGAATGACCTGGCGGTCTATACGAGGATGATCTTCGATGGCGAGCGAGAACGCGGCTGCCAGTGCCAAAAGGACAATGGCCAGCAAGCTTATCGAAATAAGGAGAAGTTTGTGCATCAGGCAGGGGTTATATTTCGAGAGCTATCACTGAAATGCAAAGTCGAGCATCCAGGGCGAATGCCACCTATGTAGCGGTGCGGAAAACCGAAAATGGTAGCGCCTGAATGGCTTCAGGACTCGACTATCAAGTCCATATCTTACCAATATGGTCTATAGTACCCGCCCCAATAAAATGGGCTGCCATAATATCCATATCCGAAATATGGGTTAAAACCATAACCACCCATGCCTCTATAACCATACCCGTAAGGATCGTTTTGATATACCGGCCATAGATAAAGAGCTCGAGAAGTCAGCAATGGCAGCAGCACAGTTTTTTTCCCTATCATACGCTGGATATCGCCCTCAAGTTTTCCCGCCACCGTGATTTCCCGATCTTTTGCATAAACAGCGGGGTCAAGGAACTCGGTGCTTTTAATGACAAAACGCCCTTCTGCCGATTTGTTTAGCTGGGGCCGGCCGTAATAATTAAGGGGATAGGACAATACCTGTACAAGAGTGAAATTTTCTTCATTGTCTACATCGATTATGACCCCGCCCCAGCGGACGGATGTATCCTTGTACTGGTTTAGGTCCCGGTTTGCCTGGGGATAGGTAATATCTGCAACGGGCACATTCCTGACCGCGGACGGCAGCCCGACGCATGCGCTCAACAACATACAGAAGGATAATAGATATAATTTCATGGCCTTGTTCCCTTCAATTATAAAAGCACTTTCCGGAATGCGCGGTGACATCCACTTGGCGCCCCAAAATTTCTCCGAATATCGTTTACAGCATAGTTGAAAACTGGAAGAGTAATATTGACTTCACGAAAAATTCCCTAGCAGGTTGTTGGATTTGAAGAATCGCAGCGAAAATGAACCAGCTGGACGCCGTTGCAGCCGGTTTCTTTCAAGTCCCACAGGCTGCAACGAAGCGAGGGCTCTCTTAACGAAGCGGTGTGTTCATGTCTTCACCCTTTAAAAAGTCCACGAGCGCCTGGTTAACTTCCGCAGGCGCCTCATTTTGGACCCAATGGCTCGCATCCGGGATTCGATAAATCCGGAGGCGGGGCGCAACATCGCTGAGCCCATCCAGTAATTCAAGTCCCAGTGCGGGGTCAAGCTCTCCCCAGATCACCAGGGTTTCCGCGTTGATACGCCCATCTTGCGCGAACTTGCGCAAACCTCCAGGCACGTTTGCCCGGTAGTAATTAAGTGCGGCGGTAAGCGCCCCCGGCTGTGAGAGCGCTTCGATATAATGCTCGATATCCCGTTCGCCGAAAGTTCCTTTTCGTGCCGGGCGCAGTTGGAACATATCGCGTATTGCCTGATGGTTATTGGCTGAAAGCATAAGCTCGGGTAAGCGTGGCAGTAAAAAAAAGAGCACATACCAGCTCCTGAGCATTTGTGGCAGATGTCGCACTTTTTCGAGATAAATTTTCGGGTGGGGCGCATTAAGGATAACAAGCTTGTCCACCAGCTCGGGGTATCGGTCTGCGAACGACCACGCGATAATACCGCCCCAGTCGTGCCCGACGATATGGGCTCGGGGGTAGCCGGTTGCATGCACCAGAGCAGCGATGTCTGCAACAAGGCGATCTAATTTATAAGCATCTCGCTCCGCCGGACGTCCTGAAAGATTATATCCCCGCATATCCGGCACCAGTACCGAAAAGCCCGCGGCAGCCAGGACCGGGATCTGCTGCAGCCAGGAGCGCCAATTTTCGGGGAAGCCATGGAGCAAAATGACTGCCGGCCCCTTTCCGGCGGCGACAACATGAAGATCTATGCCATCGCCCGCCATGCGTTCGTGACGAAGCTCTATTTCTTCCATGGAGTAGCCTCGATCAAGTTCGGCGTAGGTTGGCGATGAAACGCAACATATCCCAATGACGATGACAGTGACGATGACGTTGGCGCGCGGTAGCATTCACAATAACAATAGGAACAGACAAGAAAAGAGGCGCAATTTCACAATATCGATAAGCATCGATTTTTATTTCGAGCTAAACCAGATGTCTCCATACCAGGCGGTTGCAATTGTGCCTGTATTGTCCGTGTCGGTCATGATTGCCACGGCATCCACGGGGCCAGGCTCTTCGCCAAAAGCCTGTCGGTAATCGGAAAGAACATCGCGGCGCTCCTCAACCCATCGGCCGGCCCGCTTAGAGCCCGATTCTACTGCGATCATGTATGCATTACCCGTAAACGCGTTAGGCCAGCTACTACCGACCGGCCGCTTGCTTGACCATACATAGTTAATGGCGCGGGTCCGCCAAAACGTCATGCCGCCGGAAAAGATGACATAGACGCGTGCTGGGTAATCGTCGCCCGCACGAGTGCGCTCATCCGCCCCCGCCAGTATGTCGCCGATCTGCCATGTCCAGTTAAGGATGGGCGTCTTGCCGAGTTCGATGCTCATCTCGCGATAAAGCCCGGAAGCGGTGGCACTGCTCTGCGCTTGCAGGGCAGTTCGCCCGTTTTCATTCGTCACGGCATAACGGGTCAGACCTGAAAATATTTTCGGTTTCCAGCCTGTCAGGTCACCGCGCGAGAAACGCGCGATATCCACCCGTTCATTCCCTGCCAATGACGGGATCGGCAAAAATGCGAATACCGAAGCCAGCATAGCCATTTGAATATATTTAAGCGTCTTCTCGAAAATGGGTGTGAACCTGCGATGAATTATGATCGTACCCCCTATCAACAACATCGATTTTTCCGCATAGCGCGTAAGGGTTTACTTATCGTTGAGCCTGGTCCAGCCCTTGACATCACCCAGCCGGACAGGGGTTGAGCGCTGATAACGAGAAGCTCACATTGCAACCAGGTTAACCTGCTTGAACGTCAAGGGCGTTCATTTTTTTTCTTATTTGCGCTACTCTCTCGCCTCACGCACATCCTTCGCCTCTCCCTCGCAGCTATACATGCTGGAATCCAGCTCCAAAAGATGGGAATGGGGGTAAGGGGAAAGCGGGTTAAGGAACTCATTCCCGTCATCGGAATCGAATTCGAAGATAATTAACTGTTCAACGGTTGGTCAGAAATGGTGCATTGCTTGACTCGCTGGTTACCTTCTGGTTGATTCAGCTGGTTAAGTCTTGGTCCTCCAGTTCGGGATACGCTGATTTTCCTTCAGGTGATCTAATCTATCCGTGCTGTAGCGAACCGAACAAAAAGATGAGGCCGAAGAGTGGAAAAAAGTGGTGGAAAAAATCTCTGTGGATCATGTCGCCAATGGAAAATGAGTAAAAAAATGAGCGGCTGAGTGGGCGGATTCAGGTTTAAAGCAATGTCGCGGCCATGTATCCAGGTGTACACTTTCTGGTTTGTTCTTTACTATATTGAGGCAATTCATACCCGAGGTTGAATATGAATCTGAACGCAAAAAAAGGCATAATGCCCGTCCAGTCCGCTTCTGAAGTTCCAAAATTACGCATGATGCCAAAATTGCTTTTCCCGAGAACGCCCGTTCTTTCTGGCGATAATGTCGCTGCAAAACGTGAGGAGATACGCGAATATTTTCACGCCACGCTCGATCGCTACGAGCAGCTTTTTGAGACATTGCAGGGCGATGAAGCCTATTTCAAAAAACCGATTCCGTTGCGTCATCCGCTAGTCTTCTACCTGGGCCATACGTCTACTTTTTTTACAAACAAGCTGCTGCTCGCGGGACTTATTACGCAACGGATCAATCCCAGGTTGGAATCCATGTTCGCGGTCGGCGTCGACGAAATGAGTTGGGATGACCTGAATACGGCCCATTACGACTGGCCGTCCGTCGAAGAAGTTCGAGCTTACCGCCATACGGTGCGTAATGTCGTGGACCGGCTTATAAGGGACACGCCGCTTAGCTTGCCAATAGGCTGGGATAACCCCTGGTGGACCATTATGATGTGCATCGAGCACGAGCTCATCCATCTTGAGACGTCATCCGTACTCATCCGTCAGCATGCAATTGAACATGTCAAGCCTCATCCAGCATGGGAACCTTGCCGGAAGTCCGGCACGGCGCCCCAAAACCGGCTCATCAATGTGACTTCGGGCACCGTGCGTCTCGGTAAAGACAAAGCCGATCCCACCTATGGATGGGATAATGAGTATGGCAGTCATGTAGCGGAAGTTGCGGCTTTTAAAGCAGGGAAATATTTGGTAAGCAACCAGGAGTTCCTTGCCTTCGTCCAGGCAAACGGCTACGGCACCGAAAGTTTCTGGGAAGAAGAAGGCCGTGCCTGGCGATGTCATGCTCGCGCGGAATACCCCCTTTTCTGGATCAGGCAAGGCGCCGAGTGGCGATTGCGCCTGATGACCGAAGAGATACCCATGCCTTGGGATTGGCCGGCTGAAGTGAATTATCATGAAGCAAAGGCGTTTTGTAACTGGAAAGCGGCAACAAGCGGTCAACCGTACCGGTTGCCGACGGAAGATGAATGGTATCGCCTTTACGATATGGCAGGGGTATCCGAACTTCTACCTGCTGAACCTGCGCCGGCCAATATTCATCTCGATCATTTTGCATCCGCTCACCCGGTCAATGAATTTCCTCAGGGAGATTTCTACGATATTGTCGGTAACGTCTGGCAATGGACTGAAACCCCCATCTATCCATTTGAAGGTTTTGATATTCATCCGCATTACGATGATTTCACCACGCCCACATTCGATGGGCGGCACAATCTCATGAAGGGCGGCTCCTGGATTTCATGTGGGGATGAATCGCGGAAGAGCGCTCGCTATGCGTTTCGGCGTCATTTTTTTCAGCATGCCGGATTTCGCTACGTGGTTAGCGATGCGCCTGCCGTGCAGCATGACTCTCACTATGAAACCGACAAGCTCCTCTCCGAGTATGCGGAATTTCATTATGGCGATACCTACTTCGGGGTGCCTAATTTTTCGAAGGCACTTGCCAAGCTGGCTATTGCCGCCATGGGTAATAAACCGTCCCGCAAAGCACTCGACCTCGGCTGCGCTTCCGGACGTTCGACTTTTGAGCTGGCGCGGCACTTCGATGAGGTAACCGGTATCGATTTCTCCGCCCGCTTCATCGGACAAGGCGTCCAGCTTGCTGCGCAGGGTATGTTGCGCTATACGCTAACGGATGAGGGCGATCTCGTTCTCTATAGAGAGCGTACGCTGACTGGCCTTGGCCTGGATGACATGAAGCATAAGGTGACGTTCTACCAGGGCGACGCCTGTAACCTCAAGCCTATCTTTACCGGTTACGATCTCATCCTTGCAGCCAACCTCATCGATCGTCTTTACGATCCGGCCAAACTGCTCACAACCATTCACACACGGCTCAACCCAAGGGGTCTTTTGCTGATCGCTTCGCCGTATACCTGGCTGGAGGAACATACCAAGCGGGATGCATGGATTGGGGGATTCAAGCGGGATGGTGAAAGTTTTACCACGCTTGACGGTCTGAAAAAGATCCTGGGCAGCCATTTCAAACTGATTCAAGATCCACAGGACGTACCATTCGTAATTCGGGAAACCCGGCGGAAATTCCAGCATACGGTCTCGCAAGCGACGATCTGGGAGAGAATTGATTGAGCGGCAGCAATATTCCCGCCCCTGATTTCGATATTGAAATAGAAAGGGGCGGTACCGCCAGTTTGAAATATGAAGCACGCCAGAGTATGTTTGGTGCAGCGGACGTCGTTCCCCTATGGGTGGCGGATATGGATTTCGCAGCACCGGCGGCAGTGACCCAGGCCCTTTCGCGGCGTGCCGTCCACCCCATATACGGCTATACCGTCTACCCGGAAAGCCTGTATGAATCCTTGATAGGCTGGTTGAAGCAACGTCATGGTTGGGAAGTACGCCGCGACTGGATCATGATGTGTCCCGGTGTGGTCCCCTCGCTACATGCAGCTGTAATGGCTTTCGCCTCGGCGGGCGAGTCGGTTATCGTGCAACCGCCGGTTTATTTTCCTTTTTTTTCGGCGGTTACCGGCACCGGCCGACAACTGATACATAATCCGTTGCGCCTCAGGAACGGTCGCTACGACATCGACTATGACCACCTGGAGCAATGCGCGGAGAAAGCCCGCCTGTTGTTGATATGCTCCCCACATAATCCGGTCGGCAGGGTATGGAGCAGGCAGGAACTGCAGCGAATTCTGCAAATTGCCGAGAAATACGATCTGGTGATATTCTCGGATGAGATTCACGCCGATTTGGTCTATCCTGGAAATCAGCACCATACGCTGTCGATGCTGGCGGAAGCGGCACCCGGAAAAGGGAACAATATTGTGACTGCTACCGCGCCCAGCAAGACATTCAACATCCCCGGGATGAATCTTTCCGCGCTTGTTGTGCCCGATCCGCAGCGCCGCAAGGAACTCACGCAAATATTCGATACGATGCACGTTAGTGCATCCAATCCTTTCAGTATCACTGCTTTCGAGGCTGCCTATCGAGAAGGCGGGGCATGGCTGGACGCGTTACTTGTTTATCTTCAGGAAACCCGCGATTTCGTCGCGGCATATCTGGCAAAGCATCTTCCGGAAATTCGTCTCATCAGACCGGAGGGAACGTATCTACTCTGGCTCGATTGTCGTGCACTAATGGCTGCATTGGATATAGACAATGCACAGCTCAGGCATTTCTTCGTGCACGAAGCTGGCGTGGGCATGAGTCCCGGTACGCTTTTCGGCGAGGCCGGAAGCGGCTTCATGCGCATGAATATTGGCGCCCCGCGCCGCATCATTGAAGCAGCCCTTGAAAATATCAGGAAAGCACGACATAGCGTTGAGCCTGGATCGGTTCCAGCCTGACGCATTTCTAGAAATCCGTATTTTCAATACCGCAGCATTTACGCTACGACCCTTACCCAGCATCCCTCATAGCCATGCGAATGCAGGGTGCGCGCTTGTATCAGAAGTTTGCGGGAAGCTCCCCCTTGCTGGTACAGCCTTCTACTTCCGTTAGTATTTGACAGAAGCGTTGCGCTGTTCCATTAGAGTTATAGGTTTTATTGCCGTGCTCCGGCTATAGTTTTTTATTTGGGATATATCTTGCCGACAGTAGTAGTTAATACCGCGAATCCGGCAGCAAACATCCGTAGCGGCTGGATCGCGGCTTTCTTAAGCATGTGCATCTGGACCGGCTTCATCCTGGTTACGCGTTTGGGCGGCACCGGCACGCTGACAAGCTGGGACATCGCGGCGCTGCGTTTTGGTGTCGGCGCCTCCATCGCGGTCTTTTTTTTGCCACGGATTCTGCTGCCGCCATTCAAGGTGATCGTGCTGTTCTCGCTGTTCGGCGGCATAGGTTATGCTGTTGTTGTGTACGCTGCGTTCCGTATGACGCCGGCTGCTCATGCTTCTGTGCTATTGCCCGGCGCTTTGCCTTTTTTGACGGCGATCATTGCATGGTTATGGCTTGGATTGAGACCATTGAGAAAACGCCATATCGCGCTGGTCATTGTCTTTTCGGGGATCGTATTGATTGCCGTAGACTCGTTTTCTCGCGGGCCGAAACTCACCCATACTCAAATTCTTGGCGACCTGCTTTTACTATGCGGTTCATCATCCTGGGCCGTCTTCACGCTGCTGCTCAGCCGCTATCCGATAAGGCCTCTTGCCGCGACGGTGGCGACTACGCTGGGTAGCGCGTTAGTCTACCTGCCCATCTGGTGGTTGTTCCTGCCCAGTACGCTTGAGCAAGCACCTGTCGGCGAAATCGCCGTTCAGGCAATATATCAGGGCGTAGTAGTGGTGTTTCTGGCAATGCTGCTTTATACCTTCGCGGTAAGCCGCCTCGGTTCCCAAACAGTGGCTTTGCTGATGGCTTTTGTGCCTGTCGTATCGGCGCTGGCTGCTGTGCCTCTTCTGGGCGAGCCTCTGTCCCTGCTGGCGCTTGCGGGATTAGCTGCGGTCACCGCTGGTGCCATCCTTGGAGCACGGGAGAATCATGAAACAGAACCAGGATTTGAATGTAGGTAACATAACAACTTCGATAAGGCATAATCCGCTTGATCCCAACGAAGCTGATCCCAACCAAGGGCCTCCAGTCCATCAGGATCCCCCGTAGGGGATCGGAAATCGTCACCGATTGAATGGAATAAAGGCCGATGTTGAGGAACTGTATTGGCGACAGCAACGGGAGCGCTGCGTATCGCCCATAAAAACGATGAGCAAGGTTGCGTAGCGGCAACCCTGTTTTTTGAGTAAAGAAAATTTTTGGTCCATTACACCAGATTGACGACGCCACACTCCAAGTCTTTGCCGATTTTGCCTGGTGGCCACTTACCCGGCACGCCGCCGCTCACCCTGCCGTCCGCCTGGATTACAAGCGTTGAATCACAGCTTTACCAGGAAGAAAATGTCCTGGCCTGGCTTGAAACGGATCTTGATACCCAACTGTATTTTGTATCCGGCCTGGTCGTTGTTACCAATAAACGCCTGTTGGCTACATCAGGCAGGGATACAACCTGGCAGGAATGGCCTTATCGCCCCGGCCTGACGCTGGCGCGCTACGATCATGCCGGTATTGGCAGCCTTGAGCTTCTTGACGAGAATTCACTGCTTGCTCACTGGCGCTACACGCTTGGAGCGGATACTGCAGCCGGACGTTTGATCGAGAGCTTCAACCTGCAACTCAACCATCAACTTACCGGCGAGGTACCGTCGGTACCTGCTCAGGCTTTCTGCTCAAAATGCCTGAGGGCGCTTGATACACCCCTATTGCCGGGGCAGGAAGAGTGCGAGGTCTGCAGCAGGGAAACCGAAACGCCGCCGTCGACCTGGACACTGTTCCGCTTGTGGCGCTTTGCCAAACCTTATAAAGGGCGATTGCTTGCCGGGTTCTTGCTGACGTTGGGCAGCACCGCTGCAACGATGGTGCCGCCCTACCTGACCATGCCGCTAATGGATAATATTCTGATTCCCTATCAGAACGGCAAGCCCATCGATATTGATCTTGTCATATTTTATCTGGCCGGCCTGCTGGGCGCCGCAGTTCTGGCATGGGTATTGGGCTGGTCGCGAACGTATATGCTGGCGCTCGTTTCAGAGCGTATCGGCGCCGACCTGCGCACTGCCACCTACGAGCATCTCCTCAAACTCTCGCATGCCTACTTCGGCGGAAAGCGTACTGGCGATCTGATGGCGCGCATTGGCTCGGAGACCGATCGCCTCAACGTTTTCATGTCGCTACACCTGCTTGATTTTTTTACCGACGTATTGATGATCGGCATGACTGTGGCCGTCCTGGTTTCAATCAACCCCTGGCTGGCGCTGGTAACGCTAATGCCTCTGCCGATTATCGCCTGGCTGATCCATTTGGTGCGTGACAGGCTGCGCACGGGATTCGAAAAAGTCGACCGCGCCTGGGCCGAGGTCACGAGTGTGCTTGCCGATACCATTCCCGGCGTACGCGTCGTGAAGGCGTTTGCGCAGGAGAAACGCGAAGCGGCACGCTTCCGCTCGGCAAACGATCGTAATCTGGAGGTCAACGACAGGGTCAACAAGGTCTGGTCATTGTTCACGCCGACCGTGACGCTATTAACCGAAGTCGGTCTGCTCGTGGTGTGGGTGTTCGGCATCTGGCAGATATCCAGGGACGAAATCACGGTGGGCGTGCTTACCGCTTTTCTTGCCTACATCAGCCGTTTCTATATGCGGCTGGACTCGATGAGCCGTATTGTCTCGTTTACGCAGAAAGCAGCGGCCGGCACCAAGCGTATCTTCGAAATCCTCGATCATATTTCCAGCGTGCCCGACCCTGCGCATCCCGTACATCTGCCTATCGTCGAGGGTCGTATCGAGTTATGCAACGTCGGATTCCGTTATGGCACCCGCACTGTGACACATGACATCAGCCTCACCATCGCGCCGGGCGAAATGATCGGCCTCGTGGGGCACAGCGGCTCAGGCAAGAGCACGCTTGTCAATCTGATCTGTCGATTTTACGATGTTACCGAAGGCGCAATTTTGCTCGACGGTGTAGATATTCGCTCCTTGCCGGTCGCCGAATACCGCCGGCACATCGGACTCGTGCTTCAAGAGCCGTTCCTGTTTTTTGGAACCATCGCCGAGAATATTGCCTACGGCAAACCGGACGCTGGCCTGGAGGAGGTGGTTGCCGCAGCCCGCGCAGCGCATGCCCATGAGTTCATCCTGCGCCTGCCGCATGGCTACGATTCCCTGGTCGGCGAGCGAGGCCAGACTCTCTCAGGGGGAGAGCGGCAGCGCATCTCGATTGCTCGTGCCCTGCTCATCGATCCGCGTATTCTGATTCTCGACGAGGCCACTTCTTCTGTCGATACAACAACCGAGAAAGAAATCCAGAAAGCGCTCGAAAATCTGGTGCGGGGCCGCACGACTATTGCGATTGCCCATCGTCTCTCTACGCTACGCGATGCTAACCGGCTCATCGTGCTTGACCGCGGCAGCATCGTCGAGGTCGGCAGCCACGACGAACTTATGTCACGAAAAGGCCATTACTACGGCCTCTACGAGGCTCAGGCGCGCAACATCGATACCGAGGATGACTTGCGCAGGCCGAATGTCGACCGCAAAGCTGAGGGTGGCCGAGAATGAGCGGCAAACCTGATTATCTGTTAAGCCGTAACACGTTCGGGCGGCTGGTGTTTGTCGCGAACGATGGGAAGGTGCAGGAAGGCGTAGTCCCAGTACGAGCGTTCCCTATTACCGCGCCCGAGCGAGACATCGCCCTGATCGATTCGCATGGCCGCGAACTCGCCTGGATTGAAAAATTAAGCGATGTGCCGGACGAGATGCGTAAACTCGTGGAAGCGGATCTTGCCGCGCGGGAGTTCATGCCGGAAATCAAGCTCATACACGAGGTTTCGAGTTTTGCTACGCCGAGTACCTGGTATGTGGAAACGGATCGGGGCAAAACCGCTTTCATCCTCAAGGGTGAGGAATACATTCGCAGGCTCAAGCCACCTTCTCTGCTGATTATGGACAGTCAGGGCATCCATTTTCTGATCCGCGACCGTTTCGCTCTGGACCATCACAGCCGCAAGATTCTGGACCGCTTCCTTTAGCCCAGGCTACGAAGGAGATGTGTCATGAAAATGCTGATGCAGTTTGGAACCATTCGCCCCAGCATGTTTGAACTGAGATTTCCCATTGATTTCCCATGGGGGCATCTCGGTTCATCCGTCGATTTTACGTCGTTGTTCTTTTCATGTTGCCCCGTTTCGGCCGGGCAGGCTCTTTATGGAATTGTCGCTGACAGGAGACATGCGATATTTTTATTTCATCAATAGGTTAGTATCAATTTGAATATAAACCGTCGGTAAATAGTGACGCCAATCTTTCCTTTGGCGACAGCAACATATTGTTTAATAAGATTAATTAAAACTGGTATGATGATTGCTCTATTCTTTGTCGGTTTCCGGCCTGTAGCAGCCAATAATCGCGGAATAATCAGGTGTCAAAAACGATAGGTAAATTGACGAGACTTTTTCACTTTAGAAGTGCCGATCACAAAACGAACATAGCAAAATCGAGTGCTCCAAAACGTTTGTCAGGCCGATACGCCACGAGATAGCGGCATCAGCTACCAATAACCTGAGTCATCAAACAGGACAGCCTGCTACCGTACAGGCTGCCTTGAGCTGAGCGAGAGCGTCGGGATAAACGACCGATGATCTGAAACCTTTTTGCAGCAGACTGTTGTTGAATCTAAGTCCGGCAGTTGACCGTCCATTCTCCAGCCCATTTTCAAACTGAGCGCTAGCGCTATAACCGAAAAGAATTTTTTGTACCCTGTGAGCTTCACCTTGTGAGCATACTCCAACCATTCTAACTGCCGGATTTAGCCCGAAGCACGCAGCAGAGCTGACTGCTTAGCTGTAAACCGATTCCCGTCAGCAGCGTTAGTCCAGTTTTAACTTACTCTTTCGAGAACCCTATTTTATGCTGGCGTACGCGGATACAAATACCGATTGTGCAAACAGGGATATCAAATTTCTTGAGGTTCACCACCTGAACGGGCCTAACATCTGGACGCTTCGCCCGGTGCTGGAAGCCATTGTTGATATCGGAGATCTCGAGGATTTTCCGTCAAATACCATCCCCGGTTTTTACGAACGCCTCTATTCCTGGCTCCCTTCGCTGATTGAGCACCGCTGCAGCTATGGAGAGCGCGGTGGATTTCTGCGCCGACTGAAGGACGGTACCTGGGCAGGCCACATTCTCGAGCATATTACGCTTGAACTGCAAAACCTGGCGGGTATGCCCGGCGGCTTTGGCAGAGCCAGAGAGACTTCATTGCGCGGCGTTTATAAGGTGGCTGTCAGTGCGTGGCATGAGAATATCGCGCGTAGCGCGCTGTCAGAGGCACGTGAATTGGTATTGGCGGCCATGGGATATCTGCAACCCGCGAACCCGCCCTATAACGTCAAGGATTCCATCGAGCGCCTGAGCAACATGGTGGATTCACTCTGGCTGGGCCCATCGACCGCCTGTATCGTCGAGGCCGCCGCCATCCGCAATATTCCCGCCATCCGCCTTCTGGCCAAGGGCAACCTCGTGCAACTCGGCTATGGTGCTCGAAGCCAGCGTATATGGACAGCCGAGACCGACCTCACTCCGGCCATTGCCGAAAGCATCTCGCGGGATAAGGACCTGACCAAGGTGTTGCTTCAATCCTGCGGTGTTTCAGTCCCTGACGGCCGTAGTGTTCATAGTGCGGAAGACGCATGGGCAGCCGCACAGGACATAGGTCTGCCGGTCGTGGTCAAGCCCAGTGACGGCAACCATGGACGTGGTGTCTTTATTGAGCTTAGCAGGCAGGAAGAAGTCGAGTCCGCTTATCGCGCTGCTTCGGAAGAAGGTGACGGCGTATTGGTCGAACGTTATGTTCCGGGTACGGAACACCGCTTGCTGGTGGTTGGCGGACGCCTGGTGGCCGCTAGCCGAGGTGATTCGGTCTCAGTGACCGGCGACGGTAAATCAACCATTGGCGAGCTGATAGACCACCAGATCAATTCAGATCCGCGCCGGGGGACAAGCGAGGACCATCCCTTGAATCCTGTCAGCATCGATGGCGTAACGACAATGGAAATTGCGCGCCAGGGCTTCACCATCAATTCAATGCCACAGGCCGGTCTCGAAGTTCTGATTCAGCGTAACGGTAATCACGCTTTTGATGTTACTGACGAAGTACATCCCAGCATCGCTGCGGCTGCTTCACTTGCGGCCCGCATTGTCGGGCTGGATATTGCCGGCATCGATCTCGTTGCCAGGGATATTTCCCGACCCCTCGCCGAACAGGGAGGGGCGATTGTCGAGGTCAATGCCGGACCTGGTTTGCTGATGCACATCAAACCCGTCATTGGCACGCCGCGTCCCGTTGGCGAAGCTATTGTCGACCATCTCTTCCCTAACCAGGGAGACGGCCGGGTTCCGGTCGTAGGTATTACTGGCAGCTATGGTAAAACTACAGTAGCGCACCTTGTCGCTCATCTACTCGCCTTGTCTGGCAAACATACGGGACTGGCATGCAGCGATGGGTTTTATCTCGACCGCAGGCAAGTCTACAAGGGCGATCACGCCAGATGGAAGACGGCTAACAACATCCTGATGAATCGTTCGATAGAAGCTGCGGTTTTTGAAAACGGCAGCGATAGCATTCTGGGTGAGGGCTTGGCCTACGATGGATGTCATGTGGGCGTCATTACCAATGTCGAGCTACAGCGGCACTATGGACGGCACTATATCGAAACCGCCAGGCAGGTTTTCGATATACTGCGCACTCAAGTAGATGTGGTGTTGCCCACGGGTGCGGCGATTCTCAACGCCAGGGAGGCAATACTGGTTGAAATGGCTGCGCTGTGCAACGGCGAGGTCATTTACTTCAGCCTCGATCCTGAATTACCCGTAATCAGAAAGCACTGTTTAGCCGCTGCGGCGGAGATAAAAGGCACACAGGGTAAGCGGGCGGTGATAGTTCGAGATGGGAAAATTCTGCTCGTTACCGGTTCCAGTGAGTTGTCGCTGGGAAAAGTAGCGGACATTCCGCTTACCCGGGGTGGTTATGCCGTTCTGGAGGTAGAAAATGTTCTGGCTGCAGTGGGCGCTGCCTGGGCGCTCGGTATCGAGCCCGCTCTCATACGTGCCGGGATTGAAAATTTCGCTGCCGCTCAATAAAACATGGAAATCAGATGCATATCCGCAACGCATCCGGATGAGCAAGAAGCACCAGGAGAACTTTCAATGAAAGTATCGTCTATCCGCGCATTGCGTGGGCCTAATTTGTGGAGTCGCCACACAGCCATAGAAGCAATAGTTTCTTGCGGTGAAACTGAATCTCTCGTGGAAAACAGAGACTTCCTGATCCGGTTGCGTGACCGATTTCCGCAAATCGATTTGCTCCAACCAGTATTCCTGGCTGAAGCGGGAATCATGGCGCATGCGCTTGGGCGCGCTGCGCTCGGCCTGCAAGCACAGGCCGGCTGTCCGGTGACCTTCAGTAAGACTACTCGCACGCTGGAAGCCCGCATTTATCAAGTCATTGTCGAGTACAGCGAAGAATCGGTAGGCAGGCTTGCTCTCGAATTTGCGCAAACCTTATGTCATGCCGCGATTGAGGATACTTTCTTCGACGTCGCCAATGCCGTTAATCGCCTTCATGAATTGTATGAAGAGATACGTTTCGGGCCGAGTACGGGCGCGATCGTCCGTGCGGCTGTTGCACGCGGTATTCCTTTTCGCCGGCTGACCGATGGCAGTATGGTCCAGTTTGGCTGGGGCAGCCGCCAGCGCCGTATCCAGGCTGCGGAGACGGGCCGGACCAGCCTCGTGGCGGAATCCATTGCACAGGATAAGGAGCTGACCAGAACGTTGCTGAGCAGTGCCGGTATTCCGATCGCGGCAGGCAGACCGGTAGCGAATGCGGAAGATGCCTGGGTGGCTGCTTGTGAAATAGGCGGCCCGGTTGTCGTCAAGCCGCGGGATGGCAATCAGGGCAGGGGAGTAGGCGTGAACCTGACCAGCCGGGAGCAGGTGGACGCTGCCTACGCGGTAGCGGCTGAGATCAGCGGTGAAGTCCTGGTTGAGCGTTGCATTCCCGGTAATGATTACCGCATGCTGGTGGTCGGCAATAAGTTGATTGCGGCTGCGCGGCGTGATCCGCCCCAGGTTGTCGGCGACGGCATGCACAGCATCAGTCAATTGGTTGAGCAGATAAATAGTGATCCGCGACGTGGTGAAGGTCATGCGAACGCACTGACAAAAATTCATTTTGACGAAATTACGGTTGCCCAACTGGCTACCAAGGGTATGGCTCCGGAATCCGTGCCTTCCAGAGGCGAACGCGTTGTGCTGCGCAATAACGCCAACCTTTCCACCGGGGGAACGGCCACCGATGTCACCGATGATGTTCATCCCGAGCTTGCGGCGCGCGTGGAAGCCGCTGCTCGAATGGTAGGTCTTGATATTTGTGGCGTGGATATTGTCTGCGATAGTGTGTCGAATCCGCTGGAAGAGCACGGCGCGGTTGTCGAGATCAATGCCGTGCCAGGCCTTCGCATGCATTTGCAACCTTCATTCGGTACAGGGCGTGCTATAGGGGAGGCGATTATTGCCAATATGTTCAAAGACGGGGATGACGCGCGCATCCCCGTTGTGGCGGTAACGGGAACCAACGGCAAGACCACCACCGTCCGCCTGATTGCCAATATCCTCGAATGCCAGGGCATGCGCGTCGGCATGACCAGTACTGACGGTGTTTATGTTGAAGGTCAGCGCATCGATACGGGCGACTGCAGTGGCCCTAAGAGTGCAAAGAAAGTTCTTCTTCACCCCGATGTCGATGCGGCGGTATTCGAGACGGCGCGGGGCGGCCTGCTGCGTGAGGGGCTGGGCTTCGATCGTTGTCATGTGGCTGTGGTGACCAATATCGGTGGAGGCGATCATCTTGGCCTTTCCCACGTCAACACGGTGGAGGATTTAACTGCCGTCAAACGCATCGTCGTTCAAAATGTTACACCAGGTACCGGCGTCGCCGTGCTCAACGCGGCTGATCCCTTGGTGGCAAGCATGGCGGTCCACTGCCCGGGTTCGGTCACATTTTTCGCCCGTGATCCCCGCAATCCCGTGATAGTGAAACATCGGGCGCAAGGCAAGCGTGTCATTTATCTCGACGGGGGTTCTATCGTCGCTTCGGAAGCGGGTGCTGAGCACCGCCTGACGCTGGCGGGAATTCCTCTCACGCAGAACGGGGCCATCGCTTTCCAGATCGAAAACGCAATGGCCGCCACTGGAGCGGGCTGGGCGCTTGGCCTCGACTGGGAAGTCATACGTGTCGGTTTAGCCAGTTTTGTCAGCGACACGCAAACCGCACCGGGCCGTTTCAATCTCTTCAATCACCGGGGCGCCACGCTTATTGCTGACTACGGTCACAATGCGGATGCCATCCGGGCGCTTGTGCTCGCCATCGATAAGATGCCTGCCAAGAGACGCTCGGTCGTGATTAGCGGCGCGGGTGATCGTCGCGACGAGGATATTCGTCAACAGACCAAGATCCTCGGTGATGCTTTTGACGAGGTGGTGCTTTATCAGGACAAGTGTCAAAGAGGCCGCGCCGATGGGGAAGTGCTGAGCCTGTTGCGGCAAGGTCTGAAGAATGCGAAGCGGGCCCGCGACGTTAAGGAGATTCGCGGCGAGTTTGTGGCGATCGATACTGCCTTTGCCAACCTGAAAGCCGGAGAGTTATGCCTTATTCTCATCGACCAGGTGGATGAAGCACTCGGGTATATTACCCAGCGTGTGGTTGCCGGTTGACAAGCGGCGCTGGCGTAACCGATTGCGCTCGAGAGCAGAGCTACTGAGCCGCAGATATAATACTGTTATCAGCCTGTAACACGCCAACGCGCCCGTATAACTGATCAAATGCCACCGATCAGGGTCAGACAGGCGGGCAGTTGATATCGTCTCTCGGCAACTGAGTACAGATTGCAATCCGCCGAGGTTACCCATAAACTGAATTAGCGTTGAGATTGCTGCGCTGAGACCGCTCAGTAACTGTTTTTATTGCTCACCCCACAAGGAGAAAAATCATGTCAGGAGATAGTATCTATCGAATTACAGAGATAATCGGAACCAGCCAGACTTCTTGGGAGGATGCAGCCAGAAATGCCGTCGAGACGGCGTCAAAAACATTGCGAGACCTGAGGGTTGCAGAAATAGTAAAGCTGGATATGGTAATTGAGGATGGCAAGGTGGTTGCGTATCGCGCAAGAGTGAATCTGTCTTTCAAGTATGAAACCGAAAGCAAGTAATTGTTATTGGGCGAAGCCTGGATTACTCAGACATTCCCGATGCAAAAAAGGCGCTGATCGCGCCTTTTTTGTTTTAACTGCGTTGATGAGATCAAGCTTATACGGCAGAGGCGGCTTCTTCCTCAAACTGAAGTTTCACCTTGTTATCGGTACCGATATCCACCGTCACTTTGCCACCGTTGGCAAGCCGTCCGAATAATAGCTCATCCGCCAACGCGCTGCGAATAGTGTCCTGAATGAGCCGGGCCATGGGGCGGGCGCCCATGAGAGGATCAGCGCCGTTTTTGGCGAGGTATTCTCTCAGCGCATCGGTAAATATCGCTTCGACTTTCTTCTCGTGCAGCTGCGTTTCAAGCTGCATCAGGAATTTATCCACCACACGCAGAATCACGTCCCTATCCAGGGATGCGAAGGATATGATCGCATCCAGCCGGTTGCGGAACTCAGGCGTAAACATGCGTTTGATATCGGCCATCTCATCGCCTGCCTGCGCACCGGTGGTGAAGCCCATGGACGATTTGCTGAGCGCTTCGGCGCCCGCATTCGTGGTCATGATAATTACCACGTTGCGGAAATCCGCCTTGCGGCCATTATTGTCGGTCAACGTGCCGTGATCCATCACCTGCAGCAGGATATTAAAAATATCCGGATGCGCCTTCTCGATTTCATCCAGTAGCAGTACCGAGTATGGCTGCTTGATGATGGCCTCGGTAAGCAAACCGCCCTGGTCGAAACCCACATATCCGGGCGGCGCGCCGATCAGGCGTGAAACGGCATGCCGCTCCATGTATTCAGACATGTCGAAGCGGTGCAAATGAATGCCCAACGCATAAGCCAGCTGCCGCGCGACTTCGGTTTTGCCAACGCCGGTAGGGCCGGAAAAAAGAAATGAGCCAACGGGCTTTTGTGGATTGCCCAAGCCGCTTCTTGCCATCTTTATCGCCGCTGTCAGCGCATTGATGGCCTTGTCCTGACCAAATACCACCGCTTTCAGATCTCGATCCAGCACTTTTAGCGTGCTTCGGTCATCGCTGGAGACATTTTGTGCCGGGATGCGCGCGATTTTAGCAATGATACTTTCGATCTCATGTTTGCTGATTACCTTGCGCTGCTTCGACTTCGGCAAAATGCGCTGTGCTGCGCCGGCTTCGTCGATGACATCTATCGCCTTGTCCGGCAAATGCCGGTCGTTAATGAAGCGCGCCGATAATTCTGCTGCGGTGGTAAGCGCAATGGCCGTATATTTGACACCATGGTGCGCTTCATAGCGGGCTTTCAGGCCGCGTAATATCGAGACTGTTTCTTCCACGCTGGGTTCGAGTACGTCGATTTTCTGGAAGCGACGCGATAGGGCATGATCTTTTTCGAAAATTCCCCGATATTCGCTGTAAGTCGTCGCACCGATACATTTCAGCTGACCGGTATTAAGTATTGGTTTAAGAAGATTGGAAGCGTCCAGCGTACCGCCGGAAGCGGCCCCCGCACCGATCAACGTATGAATCTCATCAATGAAAAGAATGGCGTTGGAACTGTCGAGTAACTGTTTCAACACCGCCTTCAGGCGCTGTTCGAAGTCCCCCCGGTATTTCGTCCCGGCCAACAGTGCGCCCATATCCAGCGCATAAACCTGATGATGCGCAAGAATTTCCGGAACGTCATTTTCGATAATCCGCCTTGCAAGCCCCTCAGCGATAGCGGTCTTGCCGACGCCCGCTTCACCCACCAGCAACGGATTATTTTTGCGGCGGCGGCATAGCGTCTGTATCAGGCGTTCCAGCTCCCGCTCACGTCCAATCAACGGATCGATCTTGCCGGCCAGCGCGAGTGAGTTGAGATTTACCGCGTAACTTTCCAGTGCGCCGCCCGCACTCATTTCCTGCTCCGCATCGCCTTCGCTGTCGGATTTCGCGGGACTTCCCTGGGATACCTTGCTGATGCCATGAGAAATATAATTCACTACATCGAGACGGGTGATGCCTTTCTGATGAAGAAAATAAACTGCGTGGGAATCCTTCTCTCCAAATATCGCTACCAGCACGTTGGCGCCGGTGACTTCTTTTTTCCCGGAAGACTGGACATGCAGGATTGCGCGCTGGATCACACGCTGAAAACCTAGCGTTGGCTGTGTATCCACTTCGCCGCTGCCGCCCACGGTAGGTGTGTTCTCCGTAACGTGCTCTGTCAGCAGTCGACGCAAATCGTCCATATCCACCGAGCAGGCGCGCAGCACTTCCGCGGCGGTCGGATTGTCGAGCAGAGCCAATAACAAGTGCTCGACCGTTATGAACTCATGCCGCTTCTGTCGCGACTCGACAAACGCCATGTGTAAACTTACTTCCAACTCTTGGGCAATCATTTTACGTCTCCTCCATCACGCACCTTAGCGGATGTTGATGCTGCCTCGCAAATGCGACCACCTGCTCAACTTTGGTGGTAGCTACATCATTGGGATAAACTCCACATATTCCCGCTCCATCCATATGTACTTTGAGCATGATTTGGGTTGCCTGTTCTCGATTCTTTGAAAAAAAAAGTCTGCAACACGGCCACCACGAAATCCATAGGCGTGAAATCATCATTCAGTAAAATCACCTTGAACATTGGCGGTGGTTTGAGTTTACTCTTTTTAGCCTCCAGTACAACATCTCCATGATTCCCTGCTTTCATGTCTCCAGTCTCGCTATTCATCAGTTAGAGCGAAATGGGCAAGTCTCTGCCTCTTGATATAATATTTGACGATTACACCGAAATATTCAAGTACCTTCAGAAAATTATTCTATTGCATTTCTATAAAATAAGTAGATTGAGCACTTGACTTGAATACTAGAGTTGCGTAAAACTGCTCTTGGCGTTTGGCTTCAAGTTCTCTGCAGTACCGGTTACAGCCGTTTTGCGGTCTTGAAACTCAAACAGTGTTCGGGTTTCCGGCCCGGTTTTTTTATTATATAGGAAGCAAAAATGGCAACTGGTACAGTAAAGTGGTTCAACGACTCAAAAGGTTTTGGTTTCATTACACCGGATGATGGTAGCGAAGATCTATTCGCTCACTTCTCCGCGATCAATATGTCCGGATTCAAAACTCTTAAAGAAGGTCAAAAAGTAAGTTTTGAGGTTACTCAAGGTCCGAAGGGCAAACAAGCTTCAAATATTCAGTCTGCTTGACGTTTGACGATTCCAGACTGACGTGGTTAGCCGCGATCATGCTGTAATCCAATACAAAATTATATAAAGCCCCTTGCCGGAAATCGGCAAGGGGCTTTTTTAATCATGAGCTATGCCGGCATGTGCTCAATCAGCGCCCGTCCGAACCCCGAACACGAAACCTTCTGCGCATGATTCATCTGACGCGCAAAGTCATAAGTCACGATTTTATCCTGGATCGTTTTTTCAATCGCCTCGATAATCAGGTCCGCCGCCTCCATCCAGCCCATGTGCCTTAGCATCATCTCAGCGGATAGTATGATGGACCCCGGATTAACCTGATCCTTGCCAGCATATTTCGGCGCAGTGCCATGCGTTGCCTCGAAAATTGCAATCGAATCGCTGAGGTTCGCCCCGGGGGCTATGCCGATACCACCGACCTGCGCCGCCAACGCGTCAGAAATATAGTCGCCGTTCAGGTTCAGCGTGGCGATTACATCGTATTCCTCCGGACGCAGCAAAATCTGTTGCAAAAAAGCATCCGCGATCACGTCCTTGATTATGACGCCTCCCTTGTCCTCCGGCAGCTTCATCCACGGGCCGCCGTCGAGCAGGCGGGCGTTGAATTCTCTGGAAGCTAGTTCATAGCCCCAATTTTTGAAGGCGCCCTCGGTGTATTTCATTATATTACCCTTGTGCACCAGTGTCACAGAGGGGCGCTTGTTGTCGATTGCGTACTGTATTGCCTTGCGTACCAGTCGCTCGGTGCCCTCCCTGGAAACGGGCTTGATACCGATTCCCGATGTTTGGGGAAAGCGTATTTTGGTTACATCCATTTCCGCCGTTAAAAAATTAATTATCTTTTTCGCTTTTTCCGACTGGGCTTCCCATTCAATACCGGCATAAATGTCTTCCGAATTTTCACGGAAAATTATCATATCGGTTTTTTCAGGATTCTTTAACGGGCTGGGTACCCCCTGAAAATAGCGTACAGGACGCAGGCATAGATATAAATCAAGTTCCTGCCGCAAAGCGACGTTGATGGAGCGAATACCCCCGCCTACCGGAGTGGTTAGCGGTCCCTTGATGGAAACCACATATTCCGCCGCGGCTTGCAGTGTTTCCTCGGGCAGCCAGACGTTTTCACCATAAATACGAGTGGCTTTTTCGCCAGCATAAATCTCCATCCAGTTAATCTTGCGCTTGCCGCCATAAGCGCGACTCACCGCGGCATCCACCACGTCCTTCATTACCGGCGTTATATCCACGCCGATACCATCGCCTTCTATATAGGGAATAACGGGGTTATCCGGCACACTCAGGGAAAAATCAGCGTTTACGCAGATTTTTTTGCCTTCGGCTGGCGTCTTGATGTGCTGGTACATGGTTTCTCCAATATGAGTGTTTCGGTGGTCGTAGTGGTTAGCAGTGAGTCTGTCGTAAACGGTAAACAGTAAACTGGTCAAACCCCTACATTTTACCCGGGTTTGGAAGAGAAGCGCTAACATGCTTTGTTCCACCTGGAGCTGGAATCGAATTACCGGGCGAATGTGACAAAGCGTACGGATTGCAGCGCCGGATTGCCCGCGTTATCTCGGCTGGATATATTAACGACAGGGGTAGCTCGACTTTACGGAAAACGGTTTACCGGAAAAATCGGTTAACAGCTATATTTTTGAACCTGTACAAAAGAACCTATACAAAAGAACCTGTACAAAAAAAGCGAGGCTGGCCTCGGGGAGGAGCCTTATCCCACTTATTGTTTCTTTCCCGTCTGCAGGGCGCTAGAATGCCGGGTGCGATATCTCCTTGTACTCTATTTTTCCAATAAGCGAAGTTTAAAGATTATGATCTGGAAACCCAACGTCACGGTTGCAGCAGTCATCGAAAGAGAAGGAAAGTACCTGCTCGTCGAGGAACAAACTGGTGGCGGTTTACTGTTCAATCAGCCGGCGGGCCATCTGGAGCCGGGCGAATCGATCATTCACGGCGCAATTCGGGAAACCCTTGAGGAAACGGGCTACACTTTTGCCCCACAATCGGTACTGGGTATCTATCACTGGCACTCCGAGGCGGAGAATATTACCTTTATTCGGTTTGCTTTTAACGGTTCCGTCGTCGATTTTGATCCGGATCGAGCATTAGACACGGGTATAGTGCGCGCGGGGTGGTTCGGAATCGAGGAAATCCGCGAGACGACCTATTGCCATCGCAGTCCGTTAGTAATGAAATGCATCGAAGACCATGTAGCGGGAAAGCATTATCCACTGGAAATCCTTTCACACGCGTACGCGTCCGACTGCCGGGTTTAGGTTTAAACCATGAGCAAAACGCGCGTAGTAGTTGGTCTGTCTGGCGGGGTTGATTCATCTGTCGCCGCTTTGTTGTTGAAGCAACAGGGTTACGACGTAGTCGGCCTCTTCATGAAGAATTGGGAAGATGACGACACTGACCAATACTGCTCTTCCCGGCAGGATTTGATCGATGCCGCGTCGGTGGCGGATATCATCGGGATCCCGCTGGAAGCGGTAAATTTTTCGGTTGAGTATAAGGAGCGTGTATTCAGCCACTTTCTGGCGGAATACCAGGCCGGGAGAACGCCCAATCCGGATGTGTTATGTAACGCCGAGATCAAGTTCAAAGCATTTCTGGAACACGCTGCCGGGCTCGGCGCTAGCTTTATCGCTACCGGTCATTATGCCCAGGTGCAAAAAAAAAACGGTATGTTCCAGCTGTTGAAAGGTGAAGACGGAACCAAGGATCAGAGCTATTTTCTCTATCGTTTGAATCAAGCACAGTTATCCCGGACCTTATTTCCTATCGGCCATCTTTACAAGCGTGACGTACGCAGGATCGCCAGAGATTATAAGTTACCCAATTTTTCGAAAAAAGACAGTACCGGGATTTGTTTTATCGGTGAAAGGCCTTTCAGGGAGTTTCTCCATCGCTACCTGCCGCATGAACCGGGCGAGATAAAGACCCCGGCTGGAAACGTCGTGGGGGAGCACACCGGCTTGATGTACTACACCATCGGCCAGCGGCAGGGATTGGGCATTGGCGGGACAAGAGAGGGGGGTGGCGAACCCTGGTTCGTTTCGAACAAGGATAAAGCGCGGAATGTCCTGGTCGTGGTACAGGGCCACGATCATCCTGACTTATTCAAGTCCTCGCTTACCGCAGCCGAATTGACATGGATAAGTGGCCGTGCGCCCCATTGCAACTGGGTTTATGCGGCCAAGACCCGTTATCGCCAAGCTGATGCGCCCTGCGCAATCGCGTATGTCGATCACAGCAAATGCGAAATCGAATTTGCCCAGCCGCAGTGGGCTGTGACACCGGGGCAATCGGTTGTGGTTTACGAGAGCAAGGTATGTCTTGGGGGAGGGGTAATTACAGACGAACAGGCGAGGGAATGCGAGTAGCATTCCCTGAGCCATTCATCATGCTACCGGAACTGTCTCCATGAAGGCAGAGCGCTTTTCCAGCCTGTCGGAAAGATCGGCAAGATTGGGAAAGGTACCGCGCAAGTCAATTTGAGGAAATCGAAAAGCCAGGTATCCCAGGGCGCATCCTAATGCAATATCGCCCAACGTATAGACGTTGCCGTCACACCATTTTTTATCGCTCAGTTCGTGAGCAGCCGTTTCCAGGCCCCGCGTAACTTTTTGCTGCTGACGGGAAATCCACTCCACGCTTTGTTCCGCGTCTTTCCGTTTACGTTCGAGGAACATCGCGGCGGCAGCGTCGCAAATGCCGTCCGCTAGCGCCTCCCAGCGCTTGACCATGATTCTGCGCCGGTTGGATTCAGGAAGTAAACGGGATACTGGATTGACACTATCGAGATACTCGACAATCACGCGCGAGTCGAACAGGCTGGTGCCGTCGTCCATAATCAGCACCGGCACTTTTCCAAGCGGATTGTGATCCGATACGTGACTATCCGCGTTCCAGGGAGCTTCCAGCTCAAAAGTATAACCGATATGCTTTTCAGCCAGAACGATGCGCGTCTTGCGAACGTAAGGACTCGTGAGCGATCCGATAAGCTTCATGATCAGCCTTGAGGGGAATTATCAAAGGGCATTATATCGGCTTTCGGCAGCGCGGTGCATAGTCTGGGCTAGTGCCTATGCTAGCAGCCTGTCGGGCTTGAAGAATCGCAGTGAAAAAGTGATTGGGGGAGGACGGAATTTTGAGGATTTTGAAGGTTAATAGTTATTCTGGTGGCCGAAAAAGCGGCGAAATATGAGCCAGCCAGACGCTTTTGCAGCCGATTTCCTTTAAGGCCGACAGGCTGCTAGAATGCCCTACCGGTGACAATAACCCGGAATCAGAACATGAATTCATCTTTTCTCACCGCACTCTCCCCCCTTGATGGGCGTTATAGCGCAAAGGTCGCAGACCTGAGGCCGTACTTCAGCGAGTTCGCGCTGATCCGGTACCGTGTTCAGTTGGAAATAGAGTGGCTCAAGGCCTTGAGCAACGCAACAGGCATCGCCGAGGCCCCGCCATTTTCTCCCGCCACCGTTGCACAGCTCGATGCTCTCGCGACGAATTTTTCCGAGGCCGACGCGGAGTCGGTCAAATTTATCGAGGCAAGAACCAATCACGACGTTAAGGCGGTCGAGTACTGGCTCAGGGAGCATCTGATAAAGAATGCCGAGGCCGCGCATATCGCGCAATTCATCCATTTTGCGTGTACGTCGGAAGATATCAATAATCTTTCTCACGGATTGATGCTGATGCACAGCCGCGACAGGGTGATGCTGCCGGCATTGGAAAAAATCATCAGCAGGCTCATACAAATGGCGCATGCATTGGCTGATACGCCCATGCTCGCCCGAACGCATGGTCAGCCCGCCACCCCCACTACAGTTGGCAAGGAACTTGCCAATTTCGCATATCGCCTGCTGCGGGCGCGTAAACGGCTGGCGGGCGTGGCCATACTGGGAAAAATCAATGGCGCGGTAGGCAACTTCAACGCCCATCTCGCTTCATACCCCGCTTTCGGCTGGGAAAAATTCGCGCAGGAGTTTGTAGAAAAATTTGGCCTGAAATTTAATCCCTACACGACGCAGATCGAACCGCACGACGCAATGGCGGAGTTATTCGACGCCTATGCCCATGTCAATACAGTGCTGCTGGATTTTAATCGCGACATGTGGGGGTATATCTCTCTTGCCTACTTCAAGCAAAAAACCAGAGAAGGTGAAATTGGCTCCTCAACGATGCCGCACAAGGTTAATCCGATAGATTTCGAAAACTCCGAAGGCAATCTCGGCATCGCCAACGCCCTGTTGCGCCATTTGAGCGAGAAGCTTCCGATATCTCGCTGGCAGCGTGATCTAACGGACTCCACTGTGCTTCGCAACATGGGGGTGGCGTTGGGGCATGCATTGCTGGCATATGGCTCCTGCAGCAACGGATTGAGCAAGCTGGAAGTCAATCCGGAACGTTTGATGGAAGATCTGGAAAATGCCTGGGAAGTCTTGGCCGAGCCGATACAGACCGTAATGCGCCGCCATGGCATACCGGATTCGTATGAGCAGTTGAAAGAGTTGACTCGTGGCAAAGAGGGTATCAACAGAGATACATTGCACAAATTTATCGACAGTCTCACCCTGCCGGAAAGCGAAAAAATACGCTTATGCAAAATCATGCCGCAGAATTATATTGGCGATGCCGCTGCGCTGGCCCGAAAAATCGGCATTGAAGACAGTTGATTTCTGTGTGCCCTGATTCCTGGGTATCGGTTTTTCCCAATCTTCTTCGGCTCGACACATGGGTACAAGCCACAGGTACAAGCCGGGCGCGACGCCCGTGAGGATTCGGATCTTTCAGTAACATGCCCAAACGAGGTCTTGCTCAACCTGCCGTGGTATTCTCTAGAGCTTGAAATTGAAAAAACTATCCCGATATAGTGATGAACGAAATTAGGAGAAGCGCCATGACTGAGTTAAATCGACCCCAATCAGACCCGACGGAACTGACTGCAGCGATGGATGAAACAAGCGCGTCTGAGGCCAAAGTCAACGAAGACAAGGCACCGGAACCGGCGACGGAATCGATGCCGAGCCTGGAACAGTTACTGAAAAAAGCCGAACTCGATGCGGAGGAGCATCACGATGCATGGCTGCGCGCCAAGGCGGATGCCGAGAATATAAGAAAGCGAGCGCAAATAGACATCGCCAGCGCGCATAAATATGCAGTAGAGAATTTTTCTACTGAACTGCTCGCGGTAATGGACAGCCTGGAAGCCGCGTTGGCGGTCGAAAACGCGACGGTCGAGAATTTCAAAAGCGGGATGGAATTGACGCTCAAGCAACTGACTGCCGCTTTCGAAAAATTCAATATCAAGGTGATCAATCCGGAAGGCGCGAAATTTGATCCGCATCTGCATCAGGCTATGTGTACGGTAAATTCCGATCTCGCCCCCAACACAGTAGTACAGGTGATGCAGAAAGGTTACGTTTTGAACGACCGGGTGATTCGACCGGCATTAGTGTCTGTTTCCAAGGCCGGAGAGACTTGAAATTACAATCTTGATCCCCATTTTCTGCACAAGCGGATATTTTGCATAGTCGAATATTCGATACCAACTACTAACAAGGATCCAAATCATGGGAAAAATTATCGGCATTGACCTCGGCACCACGAACTCGTGTGTGGCTGTCATCGAAAACGGCAAGCCCAAGGTCATAGAAAATTCAGAGGGAGCGCGTACAACACCGTCCATTGTCGCCTATACGGAAGATGGCGAAATTCTGGTGGGTGCTTCAGCCAAACGTCAGGCGGTTACTAATCCCAAGAATACGTTGTTCGCGGTGAAACGCCTGATTGGACGCCGGTTCAACGAGGAGATGGTGCAAAAGGATATCAAGATGGTGCCTTACAGCATTGTAAAGGCCGATAACAATGACGCATGGATAGAGGTGCGCGGCAAGAAGATTGCCCCGCCGGAAATTTCGGCACAAGTGTTGATAAAAATGAAAAAGACCGCGGAGGACTATCTGGGTGAACCGGTTACCGAAGCCGTTATTACCGTTCCTGCGTATTTTAACGATTCCCAGCGGCAAGCGACAAAAGACGCGGGACGCATCGCCGGCCTGGAAGTCAAGCGCATCATCAATGAACCGACTGCGGCAGCCCTGGCTTTCGGCATGGATAAAAAAGAGGGTGACCGCAAGATCGCCGTGTACGATCTGGGCGGTGGCACTTTCGATATTTCCATTATCGAAATCGCGGAAGTAGAGGGTGAGCACCAGTTTGAAGTGTTGGCCACGAACGGAGATACCTTCCTGGGCGGTGAGGATTTCGACTCGCGCGTCATCGAATACCTGGTGGATGAATTCAGGAAGGAAACCGGCATAGACCTGAAAAAAGACATGCTTGCACTGCAACGTCTAAAGGATTCGGCGGAAAAAGCCAAGATTGAACTTTCATCCAGTCAGCAAACGGAGGTCAACCTGCCCTACATTACGGCGGATGCTTCGGGACCGAAACATCTCGCGGTGAGAATTACCCGGGCTAAGCTGGAAAGCCTGGTGGAAGAGTTGATCGACCGAACCATGGAACCTTGCCGGATTGCTATCAAGGACGCCGGAGTAAAGACTTCCGATATCGATGACGTTATTCTGGTGGGTGGGCAGAGCCGTATGCCCAAGGTTCAGGATAAGGTCAGGGAAATTTTCGGCAAGGAACCGCGCAAGGACGTCAATCCGGACGAAGCGGTCGCGGTTGGTGCGGCCATTCAAGGCGGCGTGCTGCAGGGTGCGGTCAAGGATGTGCTGTTGCTGGATGTTACCCCGTTGTCGCTGGGTATCGAAACGCTGGGCGGTGTAATGACCAAGTTGATTCAGAAAAACACCACTATTCCGACCAAGGCGCAACAGGTGTTTTCAACTGCCGAGGAAAATCAGACTGCCGTGACCATCCATGTACTGCAAGGTGAGCGCGAGATGGCTTCCGGCAACAAGAGCCTCGGCCAATTCAATCTGAGCGATATTCCGCCGTCACCGCGCGGCATGCCGCAGATCGAAGTGACATTCGATATCGATTCCAACGGCATACTGCACGTTTCCGCCAAGGATAAGGCGACGGGGAAGGAAAATAAAATCAAGATCCAGGCAAGCTCCGGCCTTTCGGATGAGGAAGTTCAGCGTATGGTCAAAGATGCAGAGGCGCACGCCGAAGAGGATCATAAGACGCTGGAACTGGTCACCGTCCGCAATCAGTGTGACGCCATGATTCATTCAGTGAGAAAAACATTGAAAGAGCATGGCGAAAAATTGGATGCCGATGAAAAATCCAAAATAGAAGATGCGCTGAAAGAGGCTGAGGATGCGCTGAAATCGGATAGCAAGGATGTCATCGAGGCCAAGACTCAGGCACTGGCCGAGGTTTCGCATAAACTGGCGGAGAAGATGTATTCGCAAGAGCAGGGCCAGCAGGCTCAGCCGGGCGCGGAGCATGCTTCACATGGCGGGGGCGAAAAACCTGTTGAAGGCGAGGTAGTAGATGCTGAGTTTGAAGAAGTCAAGAACAAGAAATAAGTAAGCACAGAAAACGTCAAAGCGCAGCAATGCGGAGAGCCATTCTTCTGCATTCTGCGTTTTGCCTATTACGGGAATAGGCAAAACAGTATCGGCTATCGTCTCCGCACTTCCGATTTTCCATTAAAACTGACATGAACAAACGCGATTACTATGAAGTTCTGGGCGTTAACCGCGACAGCAGCGAAGAGGATATAAAAAAAGCCTATCGCAGACTGGCGATGAAACATCATCCGGACCGCAATCCGGATAATCCCAAATCGGAAGAGCATTTCAAGGAGGCCAAGGAAGCCTACGAAATACTGTCGGACTCGAAGAAGCGCGCAGCATACGATCAGCATGGCCATGCCGGCGTGGATCCCAATATGGCGGGCGCGGGTGCCCAGGGATTTTCCGACGCATTCGGCGATATATTCGGCGACCTTTTCGGGGGGCGTGGAGGACAGGCCAATGTTTATCGCGGCGCGGACTTGCGCTATAACCTGGAAATTTCGCTGGAACAGGCGGCACGCGGAACGGAAACCAAAATCCGCATCCCGACGATGGACGCCTGCGGAACCTGCCATGGCAACGGCGCCAAGCCCGGCACTTCACCCGTTACATGCCCTACCTGTAACGGCCACGGCCAAGTCAGGATGCAGCAAGGGTTTTTCTCGATTCAACAAACCTGCCCCAAATGCCATGGAAGCGGAAAATTTATCTCGAGCCCATGCGTTACGTGCGGCGGTTCGGGACGCGTCAAGCACCATAAGACCCTATCGGTAAAGATTCCTGCCGGGGTGGACGAAGGCGACCGCATTCGTTTATCCGGAGAGGGTGAGGCTGGGGTCAACAATGGCCCTCCGGGGGATTTGTATGTTGTTATCCACCTGTCTCCTCATTCCGTCTTTCAGCGCGACCACAACGATCTGCATTGCGAAATGCCCATCAGCTTTACCACTGCCGCACTCGGCGGGGAAATTGAAATTCCTACGCTCGACGGCCACGCCAAAATCAGGATTCCGGCTGAAACCCAGAGTGGGAAAATATTCCGGCTGCGTGGCAAGGGCATCAAAGGCGTGCGCAGCAATAACCAGGGCGATCTATTATGTCATGTGGTAGTGGAGACCCCGGTCAAGCTCACGGCGCGTCAGAGAGAGTTGTTGCAGGAACTGGAAGTGATCAATCAGGAAGACGGTCCTCGCCACAGCCCCCGTGCCAAATCATGGATGGACAAGGTGCGGGAGTTTTTTGCGGAGTAATCTTCCGGCGATAAGAATAAGAAGTAGGGTGCAATAAGCGAAGTGCATTGCACCGTCAATTTGAAACATCACTTGGATAATGGTTGGTAAGGTCTTGGAAAACGCGCTTTTGATCAACCGCGCCGGATTGAAACGCAGCATTTCTGGGCGGGAGTTCGATGACGCAATGAAATTAGACGCGACTCTATAATAGTCATGCATGGCAATAGTTCGAGAAGATTCTCATACGGCGCAATGCGCTTCGCTTATTGTCGCCCTACGTCTACTGCAATTACGTTTACCGTAACGACTGCGATCTGACATTTATAACGCCTAAGAAGACTGGTTGCTCCGCTTCAGAATCTCAGGTACTTCGCCATCAATATAGAACCACTGCCCGGCCTCGCGCACAAAACGGCTGATTTCATGCAAACGACGCGCCCGACCGTCCACCTTATAGCGCGCCACAAATTCCATCAACATACTGTCCGGCTCTAGCTGTTCATGACGCCTCACTTCCAGCCCCAGCCATTTGCAGTGCGCGCTGTGCGGTTTGTTTGCAAGTTCAAGTGAAGAGGGACCTGTACTGTGGTGCCAGGTCCTCAGCAGATAATCTTCACGACCGAGGGTATAGGCGGTGTAGCGTGAGCGCATCAATGCTTCTGCAGTGGGAGCCGCTTCGCCATCATCCAGATAGCGGCCGCAGCAGCCGACGTATGTTTTGTTGCGGTCCGATGAAGAGGAGCGCGGCCGGGTTCCCTTCGTTTTCGCTGTTTCCTCTGCGCCGCGGCATGGGCAGCACATCGTTTTCGCGTCTATATCCATATCCACAGAAAGCCGCTAGATTTGTCTGAATTTCTCAAATTATTTTTTTTTGCCACAACATGACCACATGTGAGCAACGTTACGCCTGCCGCAGCGGCGGCTCATCCATCAGCGCGATCTGTTCGCGCAACTCAAGGATGCGATCCTGCCAATAGCGTTGGGTGTTGAACCACGGGAACGCCTGCTTGAAGGCGGGATCATCCCAGCGCTGCGCTAGCCACGCTGCATAATGAATCAGGCGCAGCGTGCGTAGCGCCTCGACCAGATGCAATTCGCGTTGGTCGAAATCACAAAAATCCTCATATCCGGCCAACACGTCGCTCAATTGCCGTACCATATCGGAGCGGTCCCCCGACAACAACATCCACAGGTCCTGCACTGCCGGTCCCATGCGGCTGTCATCAAAATCCACAAAATGCGGACCGTCGTCCGTCCAAAGCACATTGCCCGCATGACAGTCACCATGCAGGCGCAAGGCATTCACGTCACCCGCGCGCGCAAAGCAGTGGCTAACGCCATCCAGCGCCTGATTCACCGCACTGCGATAGGCTGCATTGAGATCGGCCGGAATGAATTCATGCGTTAGCAAATAGTCCCGCGGTTGTTCGCCGAAGCTGGCTATATCCAGTGAGGGACGTTCCCGAAACGGCTTGAGTGCGCCAATGGCGTGGATGCGTCCGAGGAATCGCCCCATCCACTCCAGCGTGTGGCGGTTTTCCAGTTCGGGGGCACGGCCACCATGTTTTGGAAAAACAGCGAAGCGGAATCCTTCAAAATTATGCAGGGTTTTTCCATTCAGCACCAGCGCGGGCACGACGGGGATTTCGCGCTCGGCCAACTCCTGAACGAAGGCGTGTTCTTCCAATATCGCGGCGTCCGTCCAGCGTTCGGGGCGATAAAATTTTGCCACCAGCGGCGCGCTCTCTTCCATGCCGATCTGATAGACACGGTTCTCGTAGCTGTTGAGCGCCAACAGGCGGCCATCGCTGTAGAAGCCCACGCTTTCCAGCGCGTTCAACACACAATCGGGAGGGAGTGTAGAAAAATTTCGGGGCGGGTTACTCGTTTTTATCACTTCCAAACACTCAAGATGATGCGGTGCCGGTTTTCTTTTTTCACCGGGTGGGGGTTGCGTGCTGCAGTTTTTCAATTCGGAAGGACTATACCGTAAACGACTGGTGAGTTGCTACTTGCAGTATTCGTATTCAGGAGTGAAATAATGGTGTCTGGCCCTGAGGGGCCTTCCCGGTTGCTTGAGGTCGAAAGCCATGGGATAGCCAGGCGTCCATCGAGGAAAGCTCCATAAAACTTTCGATACTGGTTTCCCGCAAGGGCTTGTTGGTGGGAAGATGGCGGGTCCACACCAAGACCATGAGCACATGCATACTGTGTCAGGTTGGCGAATTTCAGCTTGTGGCGTGTCAGACCCGCCTTCAAAAATCCGGTTTGCTTTCTTTTCAAAATACAAACCTGCGGCTTGAATTTAGGCTACCACGGTACTATGCATAATAGCCATGGCTGATATTAGACGAGGTGTGCCGATATCGGATTCTCATGCGTGTTCTTTGATTCAACAAATTTTTTAGCTTTAAGATAAACCCTTAGCCCAATCTTTTCTCTTACGGCGCTTATTGAGATCATATCGCCTCCGAGCGATAGCGCTACCTAAAAAATACCATCTTCGCCAGGGAGGTAGCCTGGTCATCGCTGTGCGGCTTACCATTGCTATACGGCCAACCTATACGGCCAACCGCTTCTTCATTGGAGTCAAATAATGGATAAAGGTGTTTGTGTGATTGTAGGTGCCGGTCCTGGTAACGGTGCCGCTATTGGCGCGCGGTTTGCGGAAGATGGCTATCGGGTGGCGCTTTGCGCCCGCAATAAAGAGAAACTGAATAAAATCGCCGGGAAGATCAAGGGTTCTCGTGCATTTCAATATGATGTCAAGGATACGGAGACGGCATCCGAGGTTTTTGCGGAAATCCGCCAGCAGTTCGGCCCGGTGGAAGTTCTAATATACAACGCTGGCGCCGGCGCATTTCAAAACATAGATGACGCGACACTGGAAAGTTTTCAGGACGCTTGGGAAGTCAATTGCCGCGGGTTGTTCCAGACAGTAAAAGAAGTGCTTCCGGATATGCGAGCTGCGGGAACCGGTAATATAGTCATTATCGGCGCGACCGCATCAATTAAAGGCGGCGCCAACTTTGCTCCTTTTGCGTCTGCGAAAGCGGGTCAGCGCGGCCTCGCCCAATCATTGGCGCGGTATCTCGACCCTGAAAGGATTCACGTCAGCTACGTGATTCTAGACGGTATACTGAATTTGCAGCGAACCCGGCAGCACATGGAAGGCAAACCTGACGAATTCTTCATGGAACCCTCTCAGATAGCGGAAACTGTTTACTTCCTTACGCAACAGCAATCACAGGCTTGGACCTTCGAGCTTGATCTTCGGCCTTTCGGAGAGAAATGGTGAAAGAGGAAATTGCTTGATTTACAGGATGTTGAAATTTCCACTGATTCGTTTGGCTACCGACCATTGATGACGACGAAATGGATGAGAAGCGTTTGGTCACCGCATAGCGACCGAATGCATCAACCAGCGCCGGTTTCATTATTGACGAGGATTGCGGAAAGTTTCCTATGCATTATGGGTGGCTCACCGCCATCCAAAAATGGGTGCATAGAGCAATGGGACAGCGCCATCGCAGAGCGCAGGTCGGCAATGTTCACGAACATGAAAATCGATCACCGATCACGTGTAGATTTCGATCCCCATCTCGCCCATGGATGCACGTGTTACCGGTGCTGCGAGCGGTGGTTGAGGCCACATCGCAATTACTTCTCCTGAGGCACTAGGATTCTGATGGGGTAATTTTAACCTGTTGCCTCCAAAACTCCGGAATATCCGCCCGATATCGTCGCATCACCAGGTTGGCCACTAGCCCGGTCCATCCGGTTTGATGGGCGGCGCCCAGCCCCTGACCGGTCTCGCCATGAAAAAATTCATGGAACAGCAGCAGGTCGCGCCAGTGAGGGTCGGCCTGATGGGGGCTGTTTTCGGGAAAGGCCGGGATCAGACCGGATTCATCTTCGCGGAAAATATCCGCAAGCCGGTCCGCCAGCATGTTTGCCGCATATCTAAGATTGATTTCGTACCCGTTCAGGCAAGGTGCCGGAAAAGTAAAAGCATCGCCCAGGTAACGGTGCATTTTTTCAATAGCCTGAACCAGCAAATAATTGGTTGGCATCCATACCGGTCCGCGCCAGTTGGAATTGCCGCCGAAGAGTCCAGATTCGGATTCGCCTGGCACATAGCGAATAACGGCCTTGCCGATGCCAGGGATATGGCCCAGATTTCGTTCTGCGGCGTGGCGCTTTGAAACGCTCCTCACGCCATACGGGGAAAAGAATTCCTCTTCGTCAAAAATACGCGGCAGCATTTTCACGAACATGGACGGGGTTACCAGCGATAACAAGTGCTCACCGCGCTCGTTCGTATCTACAGGGCACGCGCATATGACGCTTCCGTCGAACATGCCGCCTTTGTGCTCCCAGAGCAAGGCGTTAAAGCGCTTCCTGTTTGCAAGCAAGCGCGCATCCACGACCTCGCATGCAAATAGCGGAATGATGCCGACCCAGGAAAAAACATCGATACGATGTATGTCGCCGTTCGGTTCAACCACGAGATCCTTGAAGAAGCCATCCACATTGTCCCATAGCGATACACCCGCACCGGTATGGCCGGCTATCGTATTGGCAATCGCCAAAAACTGGCTGTACGATTGAATTGCGATATTTTCATAGGCTGGGTCCTCAACGGCAATTTCCAGGGCCATCACCGTGATTTGCAGGGAAAACATCGCCATCCAGCCGGTCGCATCTGCCTGCTTCAGCGTATAGCCTGGGTCTAGCGGCTCGGAGCGATCGTACACCGATATATTGTCCATCCCAAGAAAGCCGCCTTCGAATACGTTCATGCTGTCAGCATCCTTGAGGTTGATCCACCAGGTGTGATTCAGCAACAGCTTGTGCAGCACGCGTTTGAGAAAACCGATGTCACCCCGGCCGCGTTGCACGCGCTCGGCTCGGAATACCTTAAGGGCTCCCATGGCGTGTACCGGCGGATTCACGTCGCCGAGCGCCCATTCATAAGCAGGAATCTGGCCGTTGGGGTGTAGATAGTTTTCATTTAGCAGCAGCTCGATTTGCTCCTTGGCGAAATCCACGTCGATGAGCGCTAGCGGTGCACAGTGGAAAGCGAGGTCCCAAGCCGCAAACCAGGGATATTCCCAGGCATCGGGCACGGAAATGACATGGCTTGCCTTGAGATGGCGCCAGTTGTGGTTGCGTCCGTGCTTCCTCGAAGGGGGCGGCGCTGCCTGGTCGCCTTTCAGCCAGTCGGAAACATCATAGTGAAAGAACTGCTTGTTCCATATCATGCCCGCTAATGCCTGCCGCAGGATGCGTTTATCCTGATCGGCAGCTTCAGGTAGCAAGGTCGCGAAAAAAGCGTCGGCTTCTGCACAACGCTGGGAAAAAATCTCGTCGTGACACACGAATGGTTGAGGCCGCGCGGCGGCCGACAATACCAGATCGATCGTTTCGGTCTTGCCTGGCGCAATAGTGAGTTTATGAACTGCCCCAAATTTCGTTCCCTGCTGGGCCGTATTTACTGCCGTCAGTTCACCATCCACCACGTAGCGGTGAAATGCGTCTTTAACATAAGGCCCGGCGTTGGGCGTGCTCCACAGGCGGGAGTTGTTGCTCTCATTTTCGGTATAAAGGAGGTCGGCTTGCTGCCGCCCGTAGAGATTGTAATTTCCCAGCGCCGGATGCTCCGCCATAACCGCCCAGGCAGCGCCTTCAGGCGCGGGCATGGTGTGCAAGACCGGTTTTACTTCACCTTTTTCCGACCACGACCAATAATTTCGAAACCAGAGTTGTGGCAACAGCCATAGGACGGCTTCGTCTGATCCGCGATTACTGGCGAGTATGCGGATGTGCAACTCGTCGGGAGATGCTTTTGCATAGAATACTTCTACATCCCAATAGCGTCCATCGGCGAAAGCGCCGCTATCAATCAAACCAAAAGGGGGATCCTTGCGTGAACGGCGAGCGTTTTCCTCTACTAGTCGAGTATAGGGGAATGGGGACTGTGGATATTTGTAGAGGTAATGGAGCCAGGAATGCGAAGGTGTCGCGTCAGGATAGAAATAGCATTCTTTTACATCTTCGCCCCGATTGCCCTGGTTGCCGGTAAGGCCGAAAGCACGTTCTTTGAGAATGGAATCCTTGCCGTTCCATAGCGCCAAGCCGAAACAGAGATGCT
Organism: Nitrosospira sp. Nsp18; assembly: GCF_900103145.1. Lineage (NCBI taxonomy): Bacteria > Pseudomonadati > Pseudomonadota > Betaproteobacteria > Nitrosomonadales > Nitrosomonadaceae > Nitrosospira > Nitrosospira sp. Nsp18. The sequence continues at coordinate 125,785 of NZ_FMWY01000004.1, forward strand.
GTGCCTCGTCGGAAATCCCGCCCAGGCCATCCTCATTCCAGCGATAGGCGCGGGAGCGGGATTGATCGTGATCAAAGTATTCCCAAGCGGTGCCGTCCGGACTATAATCTTCGCGAACCGTGCCCCAGGCACGCTCGGACAGATATGGCCCCCACAAGCGCCAATTTTCCATGCCCTGCCGCTGGTTTTCAAGTCGTTGTTTTTCGCAATCCAGCAGTGGGGACATAGGCGTTACTCCTCTTTTTGCTTGCCGCGCCAGATACTCTCCAGCTTGACCCAGGCTTCCAGTACGCAGGCCACGCTCCATGCTTGTGGCAGAGCGCCGCGCGATGTATGAGGCGGTTCGCCGTCGAAAATTTCTGACAAGGTGCCCAGTCCCGCATCCAGCAGGTGATCACGAAGGAGAGCCTGCCGGGATTGAGCCAACCCGGCATCCCCTGGTGACCCGGTACTCCTCCATCGCAACAGATTGCACAGCCGAAGTGAACGAATTTGGGCAGTTCCATCTTCGCTACTTCAAATGCACAACACGTGAGAATCTTTCTTTGCTTATGTCTTTAGTTCGTTTTCAGCTCGGCTGTCAGGTGCGGCGCAATCACCTGCAGCAGCTGTCCGAAAATTCTCGGATTTCCCGCCAGCACGTTGCCGCTCTGCAAATAAGAGTCGTTGCCTTCCATATCACCCACGAGTCCGCCAGCTTCGGTAATAAGAAGGCAACCGGCTGCCATATCCCAGGGAGAGAGCCCGAATTCCCAGAAGCCGTCATAGCGGCCCGCGGCCACATAGGCCAGGTCCAGCGCGGCCGAGCCCGGGCGGCGAATGCCGGCCACCCTGGGCATGATATCCTTGAACATGGCAAGATAGGCTTCAGCGTGCGTAAATTCGCGAAATGGAAAACCGGTGCCAATCAGGGAATCAGCGAGCTGGGCGCGCTTGCTCACACGAAGACGATGATCGTTTAGATAGGCACCCGCGCCACGACTGGCAGTAAATAGCTCATTAGCGGCCGGATTGTAGACAACTGCCTGAAACAGTATGTTTTTATGCATCAGTCCGATGGATACCGAATAATGTGGAAAGCCGTGGAGAAAATTGGTGGTGCCATCGAGTGGGTCGATAATCCACTGGTACTCGGATTTACTGGCATCACCTTGAGCCCCGCTTTCTTCTGCTAGAATGGAATGATTGGGATAGGCATCCAGCAGTATTCCGATAATGGCCTCTTCAGCAGCGCCATCCACTTCACTGACAAAATCGCTGTGCGCTTTACGCGAGACGTGCAGCAAGTCGAGATTCTGCGCGGCACGATTGATGATACTGCCTGCGCGGCGTGCGGCTTTTACCGCAATGGTGAGCATAGGGTGCATTGGCTGGATTCAGAGTTGGACGAGCGTGAATCTTAACCTAAATCCGGCGCTAAGGCGGATGGAGTGTTCGATTTGCCCCTGTAAAGGCTCAGCTCGCCGGGCAAGGTGAAGGTCACGTGGTGCGAAAAGTCCTTGTGCTCAGCACTAAACCGAATGAACCACCCATTACTTGATTTAGACTCGATATGAATCCTGACGATCCGCTGGATAATGTTCGCGTGGTGTTAAGCCATACCAGTCATCCCGGCAATATCGGCGCGGCGGCGAGAGCGATGAAAACGATGGGGCTGGATTCGCTTTACCTGGTGAATCCAAAGTCGTTTCCCGACAAGGAAGCGGAAAGACGTGCCGCCGGTGCCTGGAGCGTGCTCAACAATGCCAAGGTTTGCCGGAATCTTGACGAGGCTCTGAGCGGCACGGTTCTGGCAGCGGCCATTACTGCACGCCACCGTGATCTTTCGCATGAAATCTTTGATGCTCGCGGCGGCGCGCTGGAGTTACTCGGTCATGCGCGACAAAATCCGGTAGCACTGGTTTTTGGTACGGAAATGTCCGGTCTCACTACGTCGGAAGTGAGTAAGTGTCAAATTATTCTGCATATTCCCGCAAATCCCGAATATTCTTCCCTTAATCTCGCTAGCGCTGTGCAATTGATGGCGTATGAATTACGCATGGCGCTGCCATCAATCGAGCCTTTACCAACGGTTGGCGTGCCAGCAGGCTTCGAGGAAATTGAATTACTTTACCATCACCTGGAGCGGGTCGCGATCAATAGCGGTTTTCTAGATCCGCAGGAACCAAAACGGTTGATGCAGCGGATCCGACGGATGTTTGCCCGTGCCCGCCTGGAAAAGGAAGAAGTAAATATTTTGCGCGGTATGCTTGGCGCCTGCGAAAAACAGGTACAGGCAGCGCATCAGCCCATTTCTTCCAACGGCTCGACCGCCTCTCCAGGACATCTGGATTAGAATCTGTGGTCATTTGATTTGCCCAAATCCAAAAAATTGCCATGTTTACGCGAGCGAGTCACCCTTGCAGCCATGATGAACAGCAGTTCGACCAAGCCTGAAATAAGAGCGGATAGTGCGGCTATAGCGAGTGCTCGGGATTGAGCCAAACTACAGGAAGCCGGATATCCCGCTGGCGAGCGCGATAGTGACCGTTCCTGGATAAGAAATGAAATGTAATATTCCTGCGGCAACGCCCCATACGCTTGCATGGTCGAGCCCGAGCATTTCGAACGCGAGCCAGGTTAGGAGCGCAACCACAGCATTTGATGTCAGCATGATCAGGAAATAGTGCTGGGCCTGCACATCCACCTCCTCGAGTATTCGCAATACATCTTTCTTTCGCGATAGCGACGGCCCGCCATTTGCAACAGTTTGCGTCGGAAATGCATGTCGGATACGAGCAAAAAAATAGGTGAGCAGCAACACTACCGGGCTTGTGCCGCAAATGTGATCAGCAGTGCAGATTGCGCCAGCATAAAATCTGCGCCCCGGTCACCCAATCTGCGTCATTGGCGGAGGAATCTATCGCTACCTGTTTCTTACTGGATCAATGCAATTATCCTGGTAGGCGTCCTGACGATAATTCTATTTGCCGCTGTCGCTGCGATTGTCAACAGCAATGCAGGCTTACGCATCGTGTCATTTGCAAGCTTGAGTACCTTGCTTTTCTCAGCCGCGGCATGGTTTTGGTCCATGGTCGGAGTTTAGCGTTCCGCCGGCCATCACGTGGAGAAAGGTGGAGCTTCCGGCTGGGCAAACACGGCGAGAGCAATAGTTGTGCTTGGATTCGTCGGCATGTCGGCTAATCTTGTCAATACCATCCCACAGGTAAAAGAATACGGTCTTATTGCGATTGGCAGTGATCCTATAGGAGATATTCACGTAGAGGTCTCGCCGAACGGGCAATCCATGATCGTCAGCGGCATCTTGCGAGAGGGCTCGGCAATGAAAATAATAAACATTCTCGAGGCCGCCCCAGGGGTGACAGGGCTCGACCTCGACGCGCAGAGAACGATAACGCGGGACATGCAGGATGTCTACAAATCCGCCGGTTTACCGGATGCATTCGTGCAACGTATCGTGCAGACCGTGCCACAGGATATGTGGTATCCAACACGTGACGAATTGATTAGCTCTAATGTCATTAGCCACGTTTCGTCCGGAAAATATGGCCTGGTCCCCCGGAACTAGCAAATATGACCCAGTAGAATCCTGGTGAGTGTCGTCAGCCGCTATAAACGCTATAGACGCTATAACGGGGCCGATTTAGCCGCCGCACCTCCGCGAGAACAAACCAGAGGTCCAGAGGTTATTGGGCCGGTAAAGCGGAGAAAAGTTGACAACCGTCAAATTTGATTCAAATTAGCTGAACAAAATAGTTGACCGGGATGGAGGGGATTCATATACTTGACTAACGTTGTCGGGTATTAAGCCGATAACTTCAGCAGATGTTAACCTGGTATAAATCCAATTGGAGCGAAAAAATGCGATTAACGACTAAGGGGCGTTTTGCGGTAACCGCGATGATTGATCTTGCGTTGCACAGTGCGGAGGGTCCGGTTACGTTAGCGGGTATCAGCGAACGGCAGAAAATTTCGTTGTCCTATCTGGAGCAATTATTTGGAAAGCTGCGTCGTAATAAGCTGGTGGGTAGCGTGCGCGGACCGGGCGGCGGCTATCGCTTGACAAAACCGATGAACGAGGTGTCCGTGGTAGACATCATTTTTGCCGTGGATGAGCCGATCGATGCGACGCAATGCGGAGGCAAGGAAAATTGCCACAACGACCAGCGATGTATGACCCACGACTTGTGGGCCACTCTTAATGGCAGGATACGGGATTACCTGGCATTGGTTACGCTGGATCAACTCGTGGCAAATCCAAAGGTGAAGGACATTGCTGTACTGCAAGACATGAGAGCATGCAAGAAATCTCATGGAACGGTTCTGGCTTGAGTGGTGGCTCATATCAACAAAGGTAGAATTCGATCCAGACGGGATGTGCACAAAAATCGGTAATTGCCGGGAGCGGAAAAAGTGACTTACGCTTATTTCGATCATAACGCCACGACAGCGGTTGATGAGGCAGTGCTGGATGCAATGCTGCCATATTTTCAAAAAGAGTACGGCAACCCTTCCAGTCGCCATGCGAAAGGCATAACAGCCCGCCACGCGGTGAACCAGGCGCGCGAGCGGGTCGCGGATTCAGTAGGCGTGCAACCGGCGCAGGTTATTTTCACCAGCGGCGGGTCGGAAGCGAATAATCTGTTTATCCACGGGGCGGCAGGTTATCTGAAGCCGGCGCGAATTGCCGTGAGCGCGGTCGAGCATCCCTGTGTGATGCGATCCGCTCAGGCATTGGTCCGGAACCCGTATGGCTGGAATTTGCATCGATTGACGGTAGATAATCTCGGGCGCGTAGATATGGCGGATCTGGACAACGCCTTGCCGGACCGACACCCCAGTCTGGTATCGGTAATGCTGGCGAACAACGAAACCGGCGTTATCCAGGATGTGGCGGCGATTGCCGAGAAAGCACGGTCATGCGGCGCCTGGGTTCATACCGACGCCGTACAGGCATTCGGCAAAATTCCTGTGGATTTTGCTTCGCTCAATGTGCATGCGCTGACATTATCCGGGCACAAGATTTATGGACCCAAGGGTGCGGCAGCGCTGATTATCGATAAACGGTTATTGCTCAAGCCCCTTATCTATGGGGGAGGTCATGAGAACGGATTGCGCTCCGGTACTGAAAATGTTCCGGCCATTGTGGGGCTCGGCGTCGCCTGCGGATTAGTCAAGGCACGGATAGCGGAAAGGACGGCGCATATTTCGGCGTTACGCGCCCGACTGGAGCAAGGGTTGGTTGAGATGGGCGCTGTTATTTTTGGGTTAGGTGCGTCGCGTTTGCCCAATACCTGCTATTTCGCATTGCCCGACATTGAAGGCGACACGCTGGTCGTGCGCCTCGACAAGGCAGGTTTCGCAGTAGCAAGCGGAGCGGCTTGCTCCAGTGTAAACCCCGGCAGAAGCCATGTCCTGGAAGCGATGGGGGTGGAATCCGATTTGGCGCGCTGTGCGGTACGTGTAAGCTTGGGCGATGGCAATTCAACGGCACAGGTGGAGAATTTTCTTAAGGCCTTAAGTAGCGTTGTTCAGGAATTAAAGCAAATGAACATGGCCTCGATTTGAGCACCACCTTGATCACGGATGAGCTCCTGGTGGAATTTATGGTCGAGTACGGATCACGGCGTTCGTCTTGAATACCGATCTCTCCTGGGGGCTACATGTATCATGGTTTTACGACTGCGGAATGGGTCGGCGATAGCTACCGGTCGCTATCAGTCGAAACGATGATTGATGATATGCCTTCGTCTTGCCAGGAGGCGCCAGGAAGCGTTAAGCGGGGGAATACTGTCTTCCCGGAATAATTGAATAATCTTGTCCGTTATCTGACAATTTATGGTTATACTCTAATTTCATCCAGAGGGAATCGATGCCTCACTGATTCTCATAAGTTCTAATCAACCGTGTCATTTCACTTATTACTTATCGTGAGACATAATTATTCTACTTCCCTCCTGTTGTTGATATGCGTAGCGCTGCTTTCGGGTTGCGCTACCACGCGACCAAATGACCAAAGAACAGAATCGTTCGATCCGGTCGATCCTTATGAAAAAATCAACCGCAAGTTCTATACGTTCACCGATGTGGTTGACCGGAAGATCATGGAGCCGATTGCCGATTTCTATATCGATTACGTACCCAATCGTGCACAGCGCTCCGTCGGAAATTTTTTCGACAACCTCCAGTATCCAAATGTCATTCTGAATGACTTCCTGCAAGGCAAGGTACGCCAGGGGTTTCGGGACACCCTTCGTTTTGCTGTCAATTCAACCATTGGCGGCGCTGGGCTCTTCGATATGGCTTCACCTATGGGTTTGGCGCAGCACGACGAGGACTTCGGGCAAACGTTGGGAGTATGGGGTGTTGATGCAAAAACTTATCTGTTTGTTCCTTTGCTTGGCCCCAGCAGCAACCGCGACATATCCGGCATTCCTGTCACCGCCCTCACCAACGTTCTCTTCTGGACAGGTATTTTCGTAATCGGTGCGCCCGTCACGGTGCCGCTTGGCTTTATCGGCGCCGTTGACAAGCGAGCGAGGCTGGCTGGCCCCATGCGCATCCGTGACCAGGCAGCGCTGGAGCCTTATCTCTTTGTGCGCGATGCCTACCTGCAGCAGCGCAAGCACGTGATTTACGACGGAGAACCCCCACCCGAAGCTTACGATCAACCCGTCGAGGATCGATCTACGGATAAATTATAGTAGCTCTGCAGGTGTCCAGAGGTGTTTGCGCTACGGTATCGCAAACACCTCATCTTCCAGGTTGGGTGTTGCGCAATTATTCGCTCAGAGGGGGATATTCGAAACATGAGTGAAGTCGGCTCACGAGTCGTGCCCACCGTCCCTCCGGCAGACCTCGTCCGTCTTACGCACATCATTTATTTACTGCATGGTTTCAGCGTCCTGATGGGTATTCTAGGGCCGGCGCTTATCATTACGACATTTCTCAGCGGCTGGCCTTCAATTATCGCTGTGATCCTTAACTATTTGAAGCGTAAAGAAGTACGCCACACTTATCTTGATTCCCATTTCCGCTGGCAAATACGGACGTTCTGGTATGCCTTGCCCTGGTTGGTTATGGCGGCAATGCCTTTTGCGACAGTCATCGGTATCACTTTTGCATACATACTCGCGGTAGGCACGGGTATCTGGGTCATCTACCGCGTCAGGCGCGGCTGGATGGCTCTTAATGAGGGCAGGTCCATGCCGCTCTGAACCGGCACCCCATCGGATCAAAGCATTTCCCCCAGGTCTGCTGCACGTCCTCAATTCGGGTTATACGGCTGGGGTAGGATGCTCTACTCTCGCCTATTCCATCCATTGATGGTTTTACTGCCATCATGGTCACCCCGAGCTTTCTTCCACTGATTTGATCCATCGAGGCCTTGTGCCTATGTGTGTCGCCGTACAGAGCCACCTGTTCTCGGGCATTAACATTTTACCAATCTGAGCTTTCAATAGCGGGGATGGTATCCCGAAACCAGCCCAAAAGCGGCAATACATCGCGGCTAAATCATACTCTCGGCTAGGAATTGCGAGACGTATTCTTTTGATACGACAACCAATACTGGGATTTATTATGCCTGCGCCTCAAAGCCCCAAGCAGAACAGAATGCTGGCAGCACTTTCTCTTGCGGGTTACACACACCTGTTACCTCTCCTTGAGCTGGTACCGATGCCTGCGGGGTACGTGATTTACGAGCTTGGGCTCCCCATAAAGTATCTATATTTTCCGACCACGTGCATCGTCACACGACTGTATGAGACGGAAAACGGCGCGTGCACGCAGATTGGGATCATAGGCAACGAGGGTTTGGCAGATATCTCTGTTCTTTTTGGCGGCGAGCGCAGTCGCGCACGGGTAATAGTGCAGAGCACAGGCGAAGCCTATCGGATCAAGGCAGGTATATTAAAAAGCGAATTCGAGGCGGGGACCGAGCTACGACATCTTCTCTTGCGTTTTGCGCATGCGCTGATGATCCAGACGGAACAGATAGCGGTTTCAAATCGATATCATACTGTCGATCAGCAGCTTGCCTACTTTCTGCTGATGAGCCTGGACCGCCTCTCGGGCACTGAACTTCACATAACGCATGAACAGGCTGGGATTATGTTGGGAGTACGGCGGGAAAGCGTAACGGTAGCAGCGAACAAACTTCATATGGCGGGAGCGATTCATTGCAGACGAGGCCACATCGCGATAGCAGACCGCAAACAACTGGAAGCCAGCGCGGGCGAGAACTATAAGATCGTAAAAGAAGAGTATGAGCGGTTGCTGGAGACTTATCTATCGTCTGCCTCCCGTTTTGGACGGTCTCCTGAGAAACAGTTCAAGCGGTTCTTCCAGTCAATCGAGTAGGTTACAAATCTGCCCTGGCATGACAGTCTCGCTGTGGAGAAAGGAAACAAGGCGTCCCCGGTCGAGCGTGTGTCCAAGGAGAAAATGCTCAATTCCTAGCAGCCTGTTGGACTTAAAGGAAATCGGCTGCAAAAGCGTCTGGGTGGTTCATATTTCACTGCTTTTCGACCAATAGAAAAAATCTGCCTTCACCCAGTCACTTTTTCGCCGCGATTCTTCAAGTTCGACAGGCTGCTAGTGTGCGGTTTCGCACAGACCTGCTACCTCAAGCGTGGGAATATTTACGTTACTGATTGAACGTGTGGGATATCCAAAAATGGTCATGAAGAGTTGGTACTCTTTCCGCAATCAGAATGGAGATCTATCATGAGAAGACTGGGTTTTCTGGTGTTCAGCTTAGGATTGACCACGGGAAGTGCTTTCGGCCAGAACGATTACGATAACCGCGCGGAGGATCGGCAATCGCAGGATGCTGTTGTCCGCGCTCAGACTGCGCGCGAAACACGCAGTACCCGGCCCGAACAGCAGAAGAATGAGCACGACCGTTCCAGCGAGTTTGCCGCCACGAATGCGATGCCTTCTTCGCCCGCTTTTGAAAACCAGCCCGACAAGGGAAAGACATTGGGATTCGATTTTTATCGTGATCCCTTGAACGCGAAAAAGCCGATGCAGACTTTCGAGGAAACCATGAAAGCCGATGTGGCCGCTCGCCCCAAAATCATGAAAACACAGCGGGAACTTCTCCTGCGGCGATACGATTTAACGCCCCGGCTTGATAGGGAAGCGAAAATGTCTCGCGGCAAGCCTCTGGCTGTTGGCCCTACGGCTCGCCTGCCGGCAGGAATGACTTGGCAAAAATTGGCCGACATGTCTCCGCCCGAAATACGGGTAAAAAATATGTTTCCGTACCCGGCCTTACCTCACCCGAAACAATCTCCAGGGGGACAAGTCTTCACGCAGGCTCAAATCGACATGTTTCCACGACTGGAGCGGTTTGACGTCGAGCATGATTTGCCAGAAGCATTTCTTCCGGAATTTCCCCCCGCCATTTTTCTTCAAAACCGGCCCGAACTAGGGGACGTTTCTCGCGGGGAAGTCGTATCGATCAATAACTTTTATCGCCTCTTCAAAGACATTCTGACCCCCGTACAGCTTAACGGCCTTCAGATTTTGCTCACCCCTCTTCCCCAGGAAGAATTTAATCCAACTGATGACCGTAAAAGCGCACAGCCCAGCTTGGGCGTCACTTGCTTTGACTGTCACGTGAACGGACATACCACGGGGCAATTTCATCTAAGCCCGGATATCAGGACCCAGGAAAGGCGTTTTCGACTGGATACGGTAAGCTTGCGTGGGATGTTCAATCAGCAAATCCACGGGTCCAAACGCAGCTTGCGCTCGGTGGAGGATTTCACCGAGTTCGAGTTTCGTACCGCTTATTTCAATGGTGACCCGATTCATGCCATGAAAAAGGGATTCCCGGTTCTCGATCGAATTCATGTGAGCCATATGGCGCAGCTTCAGAATATGCTGGACTTTCCCCCTGCGCCAAAACTCGACACGCAAGGCCGGCTCGATCCATCTAAAGCAACCACGCATGAACTTCGTGGTGAAAAGGTTTTTTTCGGGAAAGGCCAATGTGCGAGCTGTCACCAGCCGCCCGCTTTTCTTGATCAGCAAATGCACGACCTGAAACTCGAACGCTTCCTGCAAGAGCCGGGAGACGGGCCAATAAAGACTTTCACTTTGCGGGGCATCAAGGATAGCCCGCCTTATCTGCATGATGGGCGTTTGCTAACCCTCGAAGATACCGTTGAATTTTTCAATCTCGTATTGCAGCTCAAACTGACAGATGAAGAGAAATCCGATCTTGTCGCTTATATGCGCCAACTATAGTTTACGCTTTGCAATTTTGGCGAAAGAGAAAAACTCATTTGTATTGAATGAAACTTGTATTGACTAAAACTCAGTGGAACCCATCCTTGGAATTTTTATGGCTGGAATATAAATGATTGATGTAAAGATGACGAAATAATCAGGAGAGGACTCATGAGCATTTCCGCCGCAACCGCAACCCCAAACCGAAAAGAAGTTGTGTCGCTCAATGGCGCATCTATTCGTAAATCGACAAAACTGGTGCGAAAAGCTGTATTTCCCGTGGCCGGGCTCGGCACGCGTTTTTTGCCTGCAACCAAGGCGGTGGCTAAGGAAATGTTGCCCATTGTAGATCGGCCATTGATTCAATACGCTGTGGATGAAGCAGCGGCGGCGGGTATCGAAGAGATCGTTTTTGTGACCCATCGCAGCAAACGGTCTATTGAAGACCACCTCCATCGCGCGGTGGAACTGGAAAACGAACTGGCCTCACAAGAGAAACATGCCTCGTTGAAAATGCTGCGGCAACTCACACCTAACGGGGTCCGTTTCACTTTTGTGCGCCAGGAAGAGCCCAGGGGGCTGGGGCACGCGATTTTATGTGCGCGACATCAAATTGGAAATGAGCCTTTTGCTGTGTTGCTTCCGGACGATCTGATCGATGCCCAGCCTCCTGTATTGGCACAGATGATTTCCCAGTACGAGCAAGCCCTTAGTAGCCTCGTGGCTGTCCGGTCGGTACCCCACGAAGACACCCGTCATTATGGGATTGTGGATACTTTCGGGGAGGATGCCGAAAGCCGTACCATGAAAATTCGAAGCTTGGTGGAGAAGCCTTCTCCCGATGCTGCCCCATCTAACTTGGCAATTGTAGGTCGTTATATTCTCTCGCCCACCATTTTTGAATGCCTCGCAAACCTGGAACCGGGGATAGGGGGGGAAATCCAGCTTACGGACGGAATCGCGCGACTTCTCAAACTGGAACCTGTGATGAGTTACCGTTACCAGGGCAAGCATTATGATTGCGGTAGCAAGATAGGTTTTTTGCAGGCCACGGTAGCGTATGGCTTGCAGCATCCCGAGGTAGGCAGGCAATTTCGGGAAGTGCTGCTGGAGGTAGGGCGTGAGCTCGCGTCCGAGCATTCCTATCCATCGAATCTCGCTATCGACAGGACTGACACTCGTCCAGCGCTGTTAAAGAGTGCCTCGGCCTGAACAATCTGGAGCAAGCTTATGAGTCCGTGCTGAGTTGGGGGAGGGACGCGCTTCAGATGCAGTTTGTTTGGGGACTTTCAATAACAGTGGGGGTTCAAGAAAGCGGGCCCATCTCATCGAACCCGGTTGACTACACATCCCGATTGTTGTCACTGGTTCCTATGGCCATCATTTCGCCGAAACGGATGGTTCGCATGGGCCCCCAAAGCGAATTAAATTGCATTGTATTTTTGGGAAATAACATCACCACCGTTGAGCCTAGCTGAAAACGGCCCATTTCGTCGCCTTTTCTGAGCATCAGGTTTTGCGAATCGTATCGCCACTCGCGAACACGCCCAGAGCGTTTAGGATTTACGACCCCATGCCAGGTCGTGGCAATACTTCCAACGATGGTGGCGCCTACCAGCGCTAGCACAAATGGGCCATGCTCCGACTCAAATACACACACCACACGTTCGTTACGGGCAAACAGGCTTGGAATACCGCGGGCTGTGAGGGGATTTACCGAGAACAATACGCCTGGGACATATATCATACGGGTCAATCGACCATCGCAAGGCATATGCACCCGATGGTAATCCTTAGGGCTCAGATACAGCGTGGCAAACTTGCCCCCGCGAAATTTCTCAGCCAACTCGCTATCGCCGCCTACCAACGCGGTTGTAGAATAATTATGCCCCTTGGCCTGAAATATTTGATCACCGCGAATAACGCCTAGCTGGCTTATACTGCCGTCGACTGGACAAATAAAGTCCGCTTGAGCCAGAGGCCGCTTCCCTGGTAGTAACGCACGAGTAAAAAAATCATTAAAGGTCTTGTAGCTGTGAATATCAGGATTAACTGTTTCTTCCATATTCACATCGTAGCGCTTGATGAACCAGCGAATCAAAAATGCCGTCAGGCGACCCGCACGGGCACTTGCAACCTTTCCGGCAAATACGGTAATTGCCTGCTTGGGTAGCAGATATTGCGGAAGAACCGAAAAAGACGCCTTGGACACTTTGAGGTACCTTTGGAAGCCGAACGGTAATTATATTAGGTTGGCCACATTAAGTCTTGCTAAAACTCCCTACAGAATCCGTTTGTGCTCTATGGATCAAGATTATTTTGACCGCTCAACTTTTTTGACACGGGAAGGCCATAAAAAATTCCAACCGGATTCCACATGACCTTGCAATGCAAGTCATTTACAACAATTACAATAGATGACTTGCATAATGCTTAATGGGAGAAGCTTTTCAGGCGCGTCGCATTTTTTCCAGTAGTAGGGGTGGGGCCGCGCTGGTTTTTCTGATTTTGTAGAGGGCGCTTCAACGTTATCCGGGTTCGCGAATAGTGGCGTTTATTCTGAATAATAGCAAATGATGGAAATGATGGTTAATGGAAAATTTACCCCGGGCCTGCGATGGTATCCGCTTGCGCTTTGGGGCCATCCAGCAGTTGTCTCGTTTGTTCTTCCTGCTGCTGAAGTTCCCACATATGGGCATAAGTACCATTTGCTGCAAGTAGCTCCCAGTGGGTGCCACGTTCGATAATACTGCCTTTGTCCATGACCAGAATCTGGTCGGCATCCGCGATAGTGGACAATCGATGCGCAATGGTCAGCGTAGTCCGATTCACGGCAATGCGCTTTAACTCTGCCTGGATGGCTTTTTCCGATTTTGAATCAAGTGCCGAAGTGGCCTCATCGAAAATAATAATTTTGGGATTTTTCAGAATTGCGCGCGCGATAGCGACACGCTGCTTTTCTCCACCAGAAAGTTTTAATCCTCGTTCTCCTACGGTAGTTTCATATTTTCCCGGAAGGCTTTCGATGAAGTCGTGGATGTGTGCCAGCCTGGCAGCTTCGAGTACTTCTTCACGAGTTGCATCAGGGCGCCCGTATGCAATATTGTAATAAATACTGTCATTGAACAGGACGGTGTCCTGAGGTACGATACCCACCGCCGCACGCAGGCTTTGCTGAGTGACATCGCGGATATCCTGGTTGTTTATCAAAATACGACCGCTGTCGATGTCGTAGAAACGGAACAGCAGGCGGGCCAGCGTCGACTTGCCGGATCCGCTATGCCCGACCACTGCTACATTACGACCAGCCGGTATATCGAAGGTCACGTTAAACAGAATCTGGCGATTGGACTCATAGCTAAAATTCACTTCCTCAAAGCGAACCGCCGAATATCCGGGAATGAGATTGGCTGCGCCTGATTTGTCTTTTATCTCCTCATTCTCCGCCAATAAGCTGAACATTTTTTCCATATCCGCCAGGGAATGCTTGATTTCGCGATAAACGAATCCCAGAAAATGCAGAGGCATATATAGCTGGAGCATAAAGGTGTTGACCAGTACCAGGTCGCCCAACGACATCGTGCCCTTGATGACGCCATCCGCCGCCAACCACAGCAGCAAGGTTACACCAACCGCGATTATGGCACTTTGTCCGGAATTAAGCGCGGCCAGAGAAGTCTGGTTACGCACGGCCGCAGTCTCCCATTTTTGCATATGCTCGTCGTAGCGCCGCGCCTCCCATGACTCATTGCCGAAATATTTAACCGTTTCATAGTTCAGCAAACTGTCTATGGCTTGAGTATTGGCTTTCGAATCCATGTCGTTCATGGTGCGACGAAAGATCATGCGCCACTCGGTAACGATCAGCGTGAGTGCAATATAAGCAGCCAGCGTTGCAAAAATAACCACGGAGAACCAGATGTCGTACCTTGAGAGAAGAATAGCGGCTACTAAACCGATTTCGAGCAACGTAGGCAGAATGTTGAACAGCATGAAGTTAAGCAGAAACGAAATACCTCGCGTGCCGCGCTCGATGTCGCGGGAGACACCACCTGTTTGACGCTCCAGGTGAAAACGCAGGGACAATGCATGCAAGTGATTGAACACCCTGATAGCTACCCGCCGAATAGCCCGTTGTGTCACCTTGGCGAATACGGCATCCCGCAGCTCACCGAACAGTGTGCTGCACAGGCGCAAGATGCCGTAGGCCAGGAGCAGTAGAGCCGGCAGAACCATCAGCGCGCGCGGACGATCAAGCGCGTCTATGATTTCTTTGAGAATTAGCGGCACGGACACGTTGGCGAGCTTGGCCATGATCAGCAGCGTCAATGCCGTGATTACCCGGCCTTTGAATTCCCACAGATAGGGCAGCAAGGAACGAATGGTCTGCCAATCGTTGCGATTGGCGGATGGTTTTTCCAGACGGGTGGGGCGCATCAGTTATTTTTTCGGATGAATGTCAAATGATCCTAAATCCGGTAGTTGGACGGGGTGAAGTGTACTGTTTTTGGGGTGCAGGGCAAGGCGCAACGACGCGGAATGGTCGTTCCATTCCAAGAAGTTGCAACGCAGCCATGTGCCGCAAAAACTGTGCAATTCCCCCTGTAGCGGCCTCACCTAGAAGGTGAGTGTCAAATAATATGAAATATTTGTTATTAATCATAACACTGACCTATTAAATGAGCGGTCAACTACCGGATTTAGGATGGTAGAATAAGTATAACGTGGTGCTGTCGCTAATGACGTGGCAGATGACCCCGCAGGCATGTCGTTCCGCTATGCAAAAAAAAGGCGCCCGAGTGGGCGCCCTCATGTCACGCTTTGATAATTTCAGTGTCGTTTTATTATGAATTGATATACCAGATCAACCGATTGACGGTATCTCATTCGCTCCCTCATCGCCATCCAGATCCACCGCGCCTTCCTTGAACACCCGGCTTGCGCGGATGTCTTCAGCTTCGATAGTCATCAGATCTATTCGCGAAAGGTTTTTCTTCGCCCCGGCGAACAGGCGATTGGCTTGGCGCAGACGCGCTCGATCAAGCGCATTGCGAACGGAACGGGCATTTGCAAAATGCTCCAGCTTCATTCTTAGCCCGATATATTCGCGAAAAGCTTTCTCGCCCTCTGGACTGAAGCGGTAGTTTTGCGCAGCCAGCATGAGCTTGGCGATGGCGACCAACTCATCGGCGCCATAGTCCGGGAAGTCGATATGATGCGCTATGCGCGAACGCATGCCCGGGTTGCTATGGAAAAATTTATCCATCCGGTCTTTGTAACCTGCCAGTATTACAACCAGGTCGTCACGGTTGTTCTCCATGGCCTGTAACAGAATCTCTATCGATTCGGCACCGTAGTCGCGTTCATTCTCGGGTTTATAAAGATAGTAGGCTTCGTCAATGAACAGGACGCCGCCCATTGCTTTCTTCAATACCTCTTTGGTTTTAGGTGCAGTGTGGCCGATATATTGACCCACCAGGTCATCACGTGTGACCGAGACAAGATGCCCTTCACGCACATATCCCAGGCGGTGCAGGATTTCGGACATGCGTAACGCCACGGTTGTCTTCCCGGTACCGGGGTTACCGGTGAAACACATGTGCAGGCTGGGTGCCCCGGCGGTCAGATCCAGTTTTTTGCGCAGGCGATCGACAAGCAACAGTGCAGCTGTTTCGCGAATACGCGTTTTAACCGGCTTAAGGCCGATCAACTCGAGGTCCAGCTTGTCTAACACCTCCTTGATGTTGGAGTCGCGAAATTCCGCAGCCAGATCAACCGGGTTATCATCATCCGAAGAAATGGGTTCTTTTGAAGGTTTTTTCACGTTTGATCCATACAAAATAGCCATACAAAGCTTGTACGGGGTAAATTATAAAGTTATTCGCGCCCGCCAGACACCCTAGGTGTGGCGTGTGCCGCCTTGCTACTAATTTAAATCAGGGTAGTGCTAAGAGCAACCAGGGAAGAGGCAGAAGTCGATTGAGCGCTGTTGGCTACCCATTCGTTTCCTGCCTCCAATCAGCCCCTTATCCGTCAAAAGGGATAGGGGAGATCCTGATTAATACCGCTCGGCTTCCGGTTTGTCGGTTGCGTAGGAATGAATGGTGTAGCGAATGCTGCGGCCTTCCGTTTCCTGACGGACCACGCCAAAGCCCGGTTCGGTTTTGGGACGGTTGACGATGTACGACATGGTCGGGCTCTCCACCCCACGAGTGGAGTTGAATGCCGTTACCCGTATGTAATGATTCGGATAGGTTTTACGGCAGTCATTGATCTCGCCCAATATGCCGGCAGGATCCTTCAGATCGAACATCGGATTACCGAACATCTCCCAATAAGTGTTGCGTGGATGCGGGTCATCGGTATATTCAATGCCGATTGCCCAATTGTTCTTCAGCGCATATTTAATTTGCGCCGAGATTTGTTTGTCCGTCAATGGGGGCAGGAAAGAAAACTGCCCCTGCGTGACGAGATTTCCTACATTGGTCATCATGGTTTATATATCTCCTTGAATATGATTAAACGCTGGCCGTGGTGGACGGCACAAAATCGGCAGTATCAGTGGATTCGTAGTTGAAGGTGATGTCTTTCCAGGTATCCAGCGCTTGCTTGAGCGGCGTGCACCATTTGGCGGCGGCTTCGAGAATCTTGGGGCCTTCATTCACGTAATCGCGACCTTCATTACGCGCCATGACCATCGCTTCCAGCGCAACACGATTGGCAACAGCACCGGCCTGTATGCCCATCGGGTGACCGATCGTTCCGCCGCCAAACTGCAATATCACGTCTTCGCCGAGATAATCAAGCAACTGGTGCATCTGACCCGCGTGAATGCCGCCTGAAGCGACCGGCATGACCTTGTTCAGAGAAGCCCAGTCCTGCTCGAAGAACAGGCCGGTTTCGAGACTCTTCGGAGTATGCGTGTCGCGCAATGTGTCGTAAAAGCCTTTGATCATGAGTGGGTCACCCTCAAGCTTCCCAACGACCGTACCTGCATGTATATGATCCACGCCCGCCATACGCATCCATTTGCAGATCACGCGGAAATTCATGCCGTGATTCTTCTGGCGCGAGTAGGTTGAGTTGCCGGCGCGGTGCAGGTGCAGAATCATGTCGTTCTTGCGGGCCCATTTTGCCATTGACTGGATAGCCGTATAGCCGATCACCAGATCGATCATGATGATGACCGAGCCCAGCGACTTGGCGAATTCGGCGCGCTCGTACATTTCTTCCATCGTACCCGCCGTGACGTTCAAGTAGTGGCCCTTGACTTCACCGGTTGCGGCGGAAGCCTTGTTGACGGCTTCCATACAATAGAGAAAACGGTCGCGCCAGTGCATAAAGGGTTGCGAATTGATATTCTCGTCGTCTTTCATGAAGTCGAGACCACCCTTGAGCCCTTCGTATACCACCCGCCCATAATTACGTCCTGACAGGCCCAGCTTTGGTTTGGTGGTAGCGCCGAGCAATGGGCGTCCAAATTTATCGAGGCGTTCGCGCTCTACCACGATCCCGGTAGCGGGACCCTGGAAAGTTTTCAGGTAAGCAACCGGAATGCGCATGTCTTCCAGGCGTAGTGCTTTTACGGCCTTAAAACCGAAAACGTTGCCAATGATGGATGCGGTCAGGTTGGCAATGGAGCCGCCTTCAAACAAATCCAGATCGTAGGCAATATAGGCGAAGTACTGAGCCTCGTTCTTGGTACCGGGGCCCGTGTTGGGCACCAACTCCGAGCGATAGGCCTTGGCACGGTAGAGCTCGCAGGCAGTCAGCCGATCGGTCCATACCACGGTCCAGGTTGCGGTGGAAGATTCGCCGGCAACAGCGGCGGCCGCTTCCTCATGCTCCACCCCTGGTTGAGGGGTGATACGAAACACGGCAATGATATCCGTATCCTTGGGTACGTAATCGGAATCCCAGTAACCCATTTTTTTGTATGGCAGTACGCCGGATTTGTAGCGTTCCTTGTCCGTTAGCGTTTCACTCATGTTGATTCTCCTCATAGGGGTAGATAAAAGTACTACAGGGTGCATTGTAACCGGAATTATCATAAACAACAGTCACGTGTTTTGATTGTTATGATAATCTTTATCTTATATGGTTCCTCAAAATCTTCCCCGGCAAAACGACCATGCTACATCTCACTTTGAGGCAATTAAAGGTTTTTGAGTCCGTTGCCAGCTACCTGAGTTTTTCGCGCGCGGCTGAAAGCCTCTTCCTGACCCAACCCGCGGTTTCGATGCAGATCAAGCAGTTGGAGCAAAGTATCGGTCTGCCGCTGTTCGAACAGATGGGTAAGAAAATCTATCTGACGGATGCGGGGCGCGAACTTTATCATTACAGCCGCGCAATCTCCCAGCAACTGGCCGATATGGAGCTGGCGCTCGATGAATTGAAGGGTCTGGAGCGAGGCAAATTGAATATCGCGGTGGTAAGCACCGCCAATTATTTCGCCCCGCACCTGCTCGCCAGGTTTTGCCAGCGCTATAGCGGCGTTACCGTCAGCCTGAATGTCGCCAACCGGGAAACGGTTTTGAAGCAATTATCCGACAACCTGGTCGATATGGCCATCATGGGGCAGCCACCGGATGATCTGGATATCGTCACCGAATCTTTTATGGAAAATCCATTGGTGGTCATTGCTCCCCCGAATCACCCCTTATGCAAGATGCGCCGTATTCCCGTAAAACGGCTGGAGCGGGAAACTTTCCTCGTGCGTGAGCCCGGTTCGGGCACGCGCGGTGCGATGGAACGTTTTTTTGCGGCGCACCATATTGCCATTAACCGGGGGATGGAAACGGATACCAGCGAGGCGATCAAGCAGGCAGTACAAGCGGGGATGGGGCTGGGCATCATGTCGTTGCATACGGCCGAGCTGGAATTGGAGACAAAGCGTCTCTCGATTCTGGATGTGCAGGATTTTCCAATCATTCGCCATTGGCATGTGGTACACCGAAAAAACAAACGGCTTTCAAGCGTAGCGCAAGCATTCAGGGAATTTTTGTTGAAGGAGGCACCGGCGCTGATGCCGGGAATAACAGGAGCAAAGAATTAAAGAAGCTTCCTGTTATTCACCTTGTTACGACCGAGACGGCTGATTCCGGCAGCCAACATTTGTGCTGTTCACATAGCCGCTATGGTTTTTCTTCAGAAGACAAATCACCAGCCGGAATTTGCTGAGGCTCGGCTGTTAGTCGCTTGCTTCGCCGAGCGATCTTGCCGATCATGACAAAAAAGAGCGGTACAAAGAAAATGGCCAGGAATGTGGCAGCCAGCATACCGCCGAACACGCCCGTCCCGATGGAATTCCGGCTCGCCGCTCCTGCCCCGGACGCAACCACAAGGGGAAACACACCCAGGATGAAGGCCATGGAGGTCATGATGATAGGCCGAAAACGAAGCCGTGCCGCTTCGAGCGCGGCATCGACCAATGGCACGCCCTCGGTGTAGCGTTGGTTTGCAAATTCAACAATCAGGATTGCATTTTTTGCAGTTAGACCGATCAACGTTATCAACCCGATTTGAAAATAGATGTCATTCGTTAACCCACGAGTCCATATAGCCAGCAGTGCGCCCAAAACCCCGAAAGGTATCGCAAGAATGACTGCGAAGGGAACAGACCAGCTTTCGTACAAGGCAGCCAGTACCAGAAAGACCATGAGCAGAGCGAAGGCAAACACCATGATGGACTGTCCTCCAGCCTTCTGCTCCTGAAAAGATATCCCGCTCCAGTCGATTGTATAGCCGCGAGGTATCAGAATTTCATTTGCTGCTTGCTCCAGCGCTTCCAGCGCCTGCCCCGAGCTGTATCCCGGTGCGGCGCCGCCCAGCACGAGTGCGGTATTGAATCCGTTGAAATGTGTAACCGGATCCGGGCCGCTGCTGAATTCGGTGGACACGACCGAGTCCAGCGGGATCATGGTATGTTCCGTCCCATTCTTGGCGCGCACATATACCTTGCTGATATCGTCCGGGCGGGAACGATACTCCGGTAGCGCCTCTGTTTGCACCCGGTAGACGCGACCGAATTTCACAAAATCGTTTACATACAGATTTCCAAAATAAGCCTGCATGGTATCGAAGACCTCAGAAATGGGCACGCCCAGTGCTTTAGCCCGCTCGCGGTCTACCTGGGCATACAACCGCGGGGTACTCACGCGAAAATTCGTATTGGCAGCCGCGATCGCCGGATTTTCCACCGCCTTGGTTACAAACTCCTGAGCGACAGCGGCGAACTCCGTAAAATCGCCACCGCTGGGGTCTTGCAATTGAAGCGAAAAACCTCCCGTGGAACCAAGACCCGGAATAGAGGGCGCATTAAATGCAAGAATCAAGGCTTCGGGAATTTTGGCAAATTCCCCGAAAGCCGCCGCAATAAGACCCGGGACCTGATCGCTGGGATTGGTGCGTGTATCCCAATGTTGCAGCGGAACGAACATCGTTGCTTGATTCGTGCCCCGCGTGCCGAACACAAAATTCTGGCCCGCCAGGACATCCGTTGAATGGACCGCCGGATTCGCCATGAAATAGCGTTCTATCTTTTTCAAGACTTCGATTGTTCGTGTCTTGGAGGCACCCTCCGGCAGTTGGACGATGGTAATAAAATAGCCTTGATCTTCTTCCGGAAGGAAACTGCCCGGAATGGTTTTGAACAGCCCGAGGATGACGATTACCAGCGTTGCGAAGATGGCCAGGGCAATCAAGGATCGCTTCAGAATCATCCCCACGGTTCCAACATAGCGACTCTGGAGCCAGTCAAACGACCGGTTGAAAATATTCCAGAACTTATTGGCCGAGTCATGGCCCGGCTTGAGAACCAGCGCGCAGAGCGCGGGGCTGAGCGTTAGCGCCACGAACCCGGAAATCGCCACAGACAGGGCAATGGTGATGGCAAACTGTTTATACAGCTCGCCAGTGATACCGCCTAAAAAAGCGACCGGAACAAAGACGGCAGCCAGCACAAGGACAATTGCAACCACTGGCCCCGTTACCTCATCCATGGCTTTTTTGGCTGCGTCCCTGGGTGACAGGCCTCCCTTGGTCATATGTCGCTCTACATTCTCCACGACGACGATCGCATCATCCACGACGATACCGATTGCCAGAACCATGCCGAAGAGAGTCAGCGTGTTGATCGAGAATCCCAGCGCTTCCATCCCGGCCAGCGTTCCGATGAGTGATATTGGGACGGCGACGGCCGGGATGAGCGTCGCACGCCAGCTCTGAAGAAAAAGAAAGACGACCAGGATGACCAGCAGCGTGGCTTCAATAAGGGTTTTCACCACTTCCTTGATGGAGACATCAATGAATGTGGTCGTGTCATATGGAATGTCGTAGGACACGCCTGCCGGGAAACTTCTCGACAGCTTTTCCACTTCCTGGCGAACGTGTTTGACGGTCTCGAGCGCATTGGCGCCCGGGGAAAGAAAGGTCAGCAGGAACGCATTGGGCTGTCCGTTCCATCGCCCTTCGAGGTCATACGATTGAGCACCGAGTTCCACCCGCGCGATATCCCTCATCCGGACCATGGAACCGTCCGGATACGCTCGAACGATCATATCTTCGAATTCCTTGACCTCGCTCATTCGGCCACGTGTAATGACGGGAATGGTGAGTTCGGTGCCTTTGGGCGTGGGTTCGCGGCCTATCCTCCCGGCTGGGAAATCCCGATTCTGCTCGCGAACCACGGCCGCAACTTCGGTCGGCGTGATATCGAGTTGAGCCATGCGGACAGGATTGAGGATCAACCGCATCGAATAATTTTGCGCACCGAAGATGATGGCGTCGCCGACACCCGGGATTCGTTTGACGTTGTCGAGAACGCGAAGCAGGGCATAGTTCGAGAGAAAAACAGTCTCATGCCTGGGATCGGTCGAGGTCAGCATGATGACCGCCAGCAAATCCGGCGACGTCTTTTTTACGGTTACACCCTGGCGGATGACTTCATCGGGCAACTGGGGTTCGGCAAGGCGTTGCCTGTTCTGGGTCTGGACCTGCGCGATATCCACGTCAGTGCCAATCTCGAACGTGAGCCTCATCGTCATGTGCCCATCATTCGTACTGGTGGAGTCGTAGTAGAGGAGATTGTCGATACCGGGAAGCTGTACCTCGATCGGCCGCGCCACGGCTTCTGCGACAACTTCCGCGCTTGCGCCGGGATAATCCGCATCGATCTGCACCATAGGTGGCGTGATTTGCGGAAATTGCGCTATCGGCAGCTTTTGCAAAGACACCAGGCCCAGCACCACAATAATGATGGACAGGACCGAGGCAAAAATTGGACGATCAATAAAAAAATGGGAGCTCATGGTGCGTTCTGCGTGGGTTTTTCCTCCGGAAGACTATTGTGAGTCTTTCCACTCTGGAACGGGACAGCGGTCACCTGAGCCCCTGGCCGAACCCGATGAAAACCCTCCACCACCACCCGTTCCCCTGGCTGAAGGCCATCGTCGATCAACCACTCGTTTTCATACCACAAGCTCGCTTGCACCGGACGAAGCTCCGCCTTGCCGCCCTCGCCGATCACGTAGACAAACGATCCGGTAGGCATTTGTTGAACGGCTCGTTGCGGGATGAGGATCGCATCGGGCCGGATATACCCCTTGAGGCGAATCTTCACGAACTGCCCCGGATAAAAGTAGGATTGCCCTGGCGCGAAGCCCCCTTCGGGATTAGGAAATGTGAACCGCGTCTGTAGCATCCCTGTCTCGGACCGCAGGTTGACATCGGCGAAATCAAGCAGGCCCTCTCCTGGATATACGCTCCCGTCCGAAAAGGTCATCACACCCCGCAGTTGAAAAATGTCCGGTCTCTCGATCCTGCGCTCGGCAAGATCGCGACGCCGCCGCAGGAGATAGCTTTCCGGGACGCTTACGTTGACGTACATGGGGTCCAACTGATCGATAGTCGTAAGAAGGGTTGTCTGCGCGGAGACCAGCCTCCCTTCGTAGAACTGGCTACGGCCGACTCGGCCGCTTACCGGCGCCGTGATCAGGGTATTATCCATATCGAATTTCGCCTTCACCAGGTCGCTTCGCGCGGCTTCCAGCGCGGCTTTGGCCGCCAGCGTCTCGGCCACGGCATCGTCGACATTTTTTCTGCTGACAGCCTGTTCCTCAAGAAGGGGCCTCACACGGACCAGATCCTGCTCCGCCTGGACAAGTCGCGCCTGAGCCTGGGCCACGCGAGCGTTGGCACTGAGATAAACAGCTTTAAAGGGAACAGGGTCAATGAGATATAACTGTTCACCTTTGCGAATATTCCGGCCTTCGGTAAAAAATATTTTTTGAATGATACCGGTAACCTGTGGCCGAATTTCCACGGGGCGGAAGGCCTCTGTTCGTCCGATAAACTCCGGCTCGTCCGGAATCGTTTGTGTGGTTACGGTAATGACTTCCACTTCAGGGGCAGGCTGGGCTGAGGGTGGCGCTGATTTCTCAGAGCACGCGGCGAGGAGGATCAGGAGTAATCCCACGCTCATGCGAATAACGAGGGTTCCATCCCGGATGACTAATTCTATTAACCGCTGAGTTAGCAGATTCATATGCCCCGGCTCTCGGGTTGCCCCGGATAAAAGACAGGTTCCCCAGGGATCGTATTACCGGCGATTGGGTTTTGCCGGAAATTCAGCTCTGGGTAGTCGATAATCGATATTCGTATTGCGGTTTCGGTTGAGACCACGACTGACACATAGCGGGAGGCCATGGGCTATGAATGTCGTATTGTTTCCGCCTGCTGCTCTTGATTCCCGCCGCGCCTCAGCCGCAATTCGCTATGAAGTACGAACTGCCAGCAAATTAAAAAACTAAGCGCTTCCTTGCTTCTTCCATTATGAGTGATCCGCAGCAGGCCAGTGAAGCAATATAAAAACGTAGCGAAGCTTGCGAAGGGTACTGGTACATGAGGATACGTCTGGCCGGTGCTTAAACGTCAAACCTTGCAAGTCTTGCAAAAAGACCGGGTACAAAGAAAATACGTCAAGAACTGAAGGACAGGTAACATTGCTGGCCGGGGCTAAATGGTATCGTGATGCTCGTTTACGATGGCAACCATCCTCCGCCCAAGGCCTTATATAGCTGAATGACAGACACCAGATGCATCCGGCGTGTTGCCGAGAGCCCAAACTCGGCATCGAACAGATTGCGCTTGGCAAGAAGCACGTCCACATAGCTGGTAATGCCTCCCTTATAGCGAAGGTCAGCCACACGCAAAGCCGAGCGCAATGCCTCGACCTGTTCCTGCTGCGCCGTACGTTGATCATTGAACGTACGAACAGCCACTAGGGCATCTTCAACCTCCTTGAAGGCCACAAGAATGGTCTGCTCGTATTTGGCCAACACCTGCCTTGCCTGAGCCTCAGTTGCCCGCTGTTCGAACCCCAGGCTTTGCGGATTCAGCAATGGGCCTGCCAAGCCGACGCCCGCCGCTCCAAATTCGCTTCCCGTAACAAGCAGCTTGGACAATGCCGGACTTGCCACGCCCAGAAAACCGGTGATCGAAATTCTGGGAAACCGCGCCGCTTTGGCCATTCCAATTCTGGCGGTTGCTGCTGCCAGCGTCTGTTCTGCTTGCAGGATATCGGGGCGCCGCTGCAAAAGCTCCGAGGGAAGGCCGGCCGGCACCACGGGCGGCAACAGTTGCTCTGTCAATGCAATCCCCCGACCGATCGGTACCGGATTCTTGCCCAGCAATACGCTCAGCTCATTCTCTTTTTGAACCATTTGACGCTCGATCTCCGCCACGCGCGTTGCCGCGTTGGCCCGTTCTGCCTCGAACTGATCCAGATCAAGTCTCGAGATGACGCCGCCGCGTAGTTGTGCCCGGGAGAGGGCGACCGATTCTTCCCAAGACCGCAGTGCGTTTTGCGCAATACCCAACTGCATGTCGAATTGCAAAAGATCGAAATAGGATTGTGCTACCGAGCTCACCAGTGTGAGGACAACGGCCCGGCGATTTTCTTCGCGCGACATCAAGTCGGCACGAGTGGCTTCGTTGGCGCGGCGGAGCCTGCCCCAGACATCTATTTCCCAAGCCACGTTATTTTGTGCGAAGTAGCTGTACGGTGTGGGAAATCCGGGGAAAAGGAATCCACCGAGAGTGCCGAATGCAGGCGCGTTGATGTTGTATTCGAGCTTCGGGAGCAGGTCAAAACGGCTGATTGCGCTGCGGGCCTCGAGTTCCTCAACGCTTGCCACGGCCTGCTTGAGATCTTTATTTTCCGCTAAAGCCTGCCGGATAAGCTGTTGAAGTACATCATCGTGAAGCAACTCCCACCATGGCAGATTGGCAATGGAGTGCCCTTCATTTTCAGCCATGCGAAACCTGTCAGCGGTGTCGATATGGGGACGGACATAGTCGGGCCCCATGGCGCAAGAGGTCACGACCAGGATCGGGAGTAAGAACAGTATTCTGACCCATGCATTATAGTGGCGCATTTGCCCTTTCCTCTTGTACATGTTGTACATCTTCAGCCGACTTTCCCGGGTTTTTGCGAGTAAGCCATGTGAAGAATAACGGAATGAATATGGTTGCGACAAAAGTCGCAAGCAGCATGCCGCCAAAGACGCCGGTTCCCATTGAGCGGCGTGCGGCGGCCCCGGCCCCGGTCGCGATTACCAGCGGTACGATCCCCAGCACAAAAGCCATGGAAGTCATGACAATAGGGCGAAAACGCAACCGTGCAGCTTCAACCGCGGCTTCTGCAACCGGCATTCCTTCTTTCATTTTCTGGCTGGCGAATTCCACGATCAGGATTGCATTTTTTGCCGCCAGCCCTATAAGTGTAATCAAGCCAACCTGAAAGTAAATATCATTCGGCATCCCGCGTACCAGCACCGCCAGAAGCGCACCTGTCAGCGCAAAGGGCACGGCCATGATAACGGCCAGAGGCAATCCCCAGGTTTCGAATTGCGCAGCCAGAATCAGAAATACCATAATAATGGCAAAACTGAAAGCGAGAGTTGCTGCGGAACCCGTGCGTTTCTCCTGGAAGGCCTGTGCCGTCCAGCTAATCTGATAATTATCCGGCAGGTTTTTTGCCGCGATCTCTTCCACGAGTTTAATGGCGTCACCTGAGCTTACGCCGGGTGCGCCACTTCCCATGATTTTAGCGGCAAGAAGACCATTATAGCGCTCCAGTTGTTCCGCACCGACGATGCTTTTTATCGTGCTCAGCGCCGACATGGGCACCATCGCACCGGATTCGGAACGCACGTACACTCTGCCGAGATCTTCCGGCTTCATACGGTATTGGGGTTCTGCCTGCAGTTGTACGCGATAGGTGCGACCGGACTTGTTAAAATCGTTGATATAGAGCGAACCCATAGTACTCTGCAAGGTGGCATACAGGTCAGCAATTGATACTCCCTGCGAAATCGCCTTGGCCTCATCCACTTCGATAAAAAATTGCGGTACTGTGGGACGGAAGAAAGTATTGATGCCAGCGAGGCGCGGTTCCTGGTTCAATGCGTCGATGAGATTGCTCACGACCCCCGACAATCGCAAGGGGTCCGATCCGCCGCGGGCCTGCACATAAACTTCAAACCCCCCTGCGGTACCCAACCCCCGGATGGCAGGGGGATTAAATGCTATCGCGATGCCGTCAGGCTGCTGCATGCCGATACCGAACAGCTTGTTGACGATATCCTCGGCAGTGGCAATTCTTTCGGACCAATCTTTGAATGTCACGAACATGGTTGCCGAGCTTGTCTTGTTTCCGCCGCCGATAAGATCGTAACCGTTGACCACAAACTGGTGGGAAACTGCCGGGTCTTCCGCAATGGCAGCGCGCACGGCTTCAGCCGTCCGGGTTGTTCGAGACAGCGTTGCGCCGTCAGGCAGAATCGTCGCGGCCACCACATAGCCTTGGTCTTCAGGCGGCACGAAACTCTCGGGAACCGTTTTGCCCAGGTAAATTGCCACGCCGACGATTCCTGCGAATACGAGCGCGCCAATAATGGGGTGATGTAATGTCAGGCTGACCGTGTGAGTGTAGAAATTGGTCAAGTGCCTGAATCCACTGTTAAATTTTCTGAAGAATGCAGATTCTCCATGAGTGGTTTTCAGGATAATGGCACACAACGCCGGTGTGAGCGTCAACGCTACTATGCCGGAAATTACCACTGCCACCGCAACCGTCACGGCAAACTGGCGATATAGCTCACCGGCAATGCCGCCCATGAAGGCTACAGGCACAAACACTGCACACAGCACTAATACAATGGCTACAACGGCCCGTGAAACCTGCTCCATGGATTTGATGGCAGCTTTCATCGGTGATAATTGTTCCTCGTCCATCAAGCGCTCGATATTTTCCAGCACCACTATCGCATCGTCCACCACAATGCCGATAGACAGCACCATCGCAAACAGCGTAAGCGTGTTGATGGAGAAGCCGAACAACCATAGTCCCGCAAACGAGCCAATGAGAGAGATCGGCACCGCGACAAGGGGAATGAGCGTGGCGCGCCAGCTTTGCAGGAAAAGGTACACAACCAGTATCACCAGTATCATCGCTTCGCCCAGCGTTTTAATGACCTCCCAGATCGAGGCTGTAACGAACAGGCTGGTATCGTAAGGCACTACATAATCCATTCCTTCAGGGAAATGAGTCTTCAATTCCTCCATTTTGGCGACAAGGGCTTCTTTCGTCTCCAGCGCATTTGCACCGGGCTGAAGGAAGATGGGAATGCCCGCGCCCGGTTCGCCATTGAGTGCAGTGCGCACATCGTAACTTTGCGCACCCAGTTCGATGCGGGCTACATCCTTGAGATAAAGTGCGCCGCGCGGCCCATCGGCCCGCAGGATAATATTGCCGAATTGTTCAGGTTCCAGCAGCCGGCCTTTGGCGTTAACGGTATAAATCAGCTGCTGATCCGCAGGTGCAGGTTCCTGTCCTATCTTGCCCGCAGCATATTGAGCGTTTTGAGATCGAATAGCTGCGGCAATATCCGTGGTAGTAACGCCTAATTGAGCCATGCGGTCAGGGCGCAGCCAGATACGCATGGAATAATCCTGTCCCCCGAAAACTATCGCGTCACCCACTCCTTTGGTGCGTTTTAGCTCATCCAGCACGTTAAGCGTCGCATAATTGCTCAGATACAGGGGGTCGTACTTGCCCTTCTCCTTGGAGACGAGCATAAAAACCAGAAGAATGTCGTTGGAACGCTTTTGTATTATCAGGCCGGTGCGGCGGACTTCCTCCGGTAAGCGCGGCAGAGCAATATTTACCTGGTTGCTTACGTTGAAAGTTGCCTGATCGACATCCGTGCCGACTTCGAAGGTCACGGTTATTGTCAGCGTACCGCTCGAATCGGCGCTGGAGCTGAAATACAATAGATCTTCGACACCGCTTAACTGCTCCTCAATCGGTGCAGCGACCGTTTTAGCCAAGGTATCGGCGCTGGCGCCTGGAAAGGTCGCGGTGATCAGCACGGTCGGCGGCGCAATTTGCGGATACTGTGCGATGGGCAATTGCATCGCGGCTGCCAACCCCGCAAGTACGATGATAATGGATACTACGGACGCAAAAATAGGTCGCGTGATGAAGAATCTTGTCATGATGATTTCCGCCTAAGTCTGTTTCTCTGGGTCGGGCCGAGCAGAAGTCTCAGCAGGCGGTGATCCCGGAGCATGGGTCGCCACGGGTGTCTCTGGACGAAGCAGGTTAGGCGCCACAGCGGCTCCGGGGCGAAGCTTGATTATATTGTCGACTATGACTTTATCACCCGCTTTGAGACCGCTCAGGATGACCCACTCCTTGCCCAGCCAATGGCCGGTTACAACCGGTTGCATGGTGGCTTCATTTTTTTCATTGACGATATACACGATATTTCCCAGATCGGACGTCTGCACTGCAACCTGGGGTACGAGAAAAACGCCATCACGTTCGCCGGTGGTTACGCGCGCACGCACAAACTGCCCTGGCAAAAGCCGCTGATCCACGTTTTCGAAAGTTGCGCGCAATTGCTGCGTACCCAGCATTGGATCGATTTCGCTGGCTGCAAAATTCAACTTGCCTTTTTTGGGGTATTCCGAGCCATCCGGCAGTATCAAGGTTACCTGCTGCACGTTTTGTTCATGTAGCGGACCACCGATCTGCGCCAGTTCGTTATCCGATAAACTGAAGCGTACCCAGATCGGCGATAACTGGACAATCGTCGTCAGAAGACTGGTGTTGGCTTCAACCAGCGTTCCCTCGGAAAATTGGAAGCGGCCGGATACTCCGGTCACCGGAGCCGGCACGGAGGTATAAGAGAGATTTAGCTCGGCATCGCGCACGCGAACTTCCGCCTGCTCCAGGGAGGCGTTTGCGATTGCGTTATCGGAGACTGCATTATCGTACTCGCGCTGGCTGACGGCCTGCGTTTCAAGTAGATCGCGCAAGCGCTTTTCTTCGCGCTCCGTCTGTGCAATGCGGGCTTTCTGTTCTGCGAGTTGCGCTTTTGCTTGGGCCAAGGCATTTCTATAGGGTACAGGATCAATCAGGAACATGGGTTGGCCCAGCTTTACCGCCGCCCCCTCTTCATAGAGGCGTTTGAGCAAAATACCGCCGACGCGAGGACGTATCTCGACTTCCTTGGCGCCTTCGGTTTGTGCGACCGCCTCGGCACTGATCGGCACACTAGTGGGTTGTACTTCGATCACGCTTACCGGGAGCGCCATTCCAGCAGGCGGTTGATTGGAGGCCTGATCACTCTTGCCACAAGCGGCCAATGCAATGTTCATGGCAATGCCAATAATAAACGCGATGGTCGCTTTCGAATGCGAAGTCGCCATCAGATTGCCAAGTCTGTTT
The DNA here is from genome assembly GCF_900103145.1 of Nitrosospira sp. Nsp18. Lineage (NCBI taxonomy): Bacteria > Pseudomonadati > Pseudomonadota > Betaproteobacteria > Nitrosomonadales > Nitrosomonadaceae > Nitrosospira > Nitrosospira sp. Nsp18. The sequence goes on from NZ_FMWY01000004.1 coordinate 155,819, forward strand.
TTATCATTTTTATAATATTTGGCAGCTGACATCTTTAACCCCACGCAGTAAACGGAAACAGTCAAAAAGAAACATCTTGCATACATTCGTGTATGTATGTAAATTATATACATAAGAACGAATTGCGCCGAATTAAATGTAACCGAAAGGTATTCTGAGAAATAACGTTGCGCCATATTGAAGGTTACCGAAAAGGAGACCTTGATATGGTAA